>DASWQK010000141.1:0-6028 GCA_036403735.1 Pyrinomonadaceae bacterium | reverse complement strand
AACTCGCGATGGCCTCGATGTTCTGCGTCACTCGACCGCGCATTTGCTGGCCGCCGCGGTGCTCGATCTTTTTCCCGAGACGAAACTTGGTATTGGCCCAGCGTTGTTGGACGATCCTCGGTACGGATTTTTCTACGATGTGATTGCCCCCAGGCCTTTGACTGAAGCTGATCTTCCGGTGATCGAAAAGAAGATGCGCGACATCGCCAAGCGGAACATGTCATATCGACGCGACGAAATTCCGAAAGCCGAGGCGCTGCGAATCTTCAATGAGCGTGATGAGCCTTTGAAGTGCGAACTGATCGACGAGAAAGCCGGCGCCACGGTCAGCGTCTATTACATTGACGGCTCGCCGTTCCTCGATTTCTGCCTGGGCCCGCATGTGCCGAATACAAATCGCCTGAAAGCTTTTAAGTTGCTTTCGCTGGCTGGCGCCTATTGGAAGGGCGATGCTGAACGGCCGCAGATGCAACGCATCTATGGCACTGCTTTTTTCACGCAGGAAGAATTGGAAGCGTGGCTCAAGCAACGCGAAGAAGCTGAGAAGCGCGATCATCGACGCCTCGGTCGCGAACTGGATCTGTTTTCAATTCAGGAAGAATACGGTCAGGGCCTGGTGCTTTGGCATCCGAAGGGCGGCGCGATCCGCAGTCAGATGGAAACCTATCTGCGTGAAGAACTGGAGCAGCGCGGTTACGGGTTGGTGTTTACGCCGCACATCGCTAAACGGGATTTGTGGAGCGTGAGCGGCCACGAAGAAAACTACGCAGATGTCATGTTTGCGCCGACGACGCTGGAAGAAACCGAGTTTCGTTTGAAGCCGATGAACTGTCCGTTCCACATCGGCATTTTCAAATCTGCGCAGCACTCGTATCGCGATTTGCCGCTTCGTTATGCAGAGCTCGGAACCTGCTATCGCGCCGAGCTTTCCGGCACTTTGCATGGTTTGATGAGGGTCCGTGGTTTCACTCAGGACGACGCGCACATTTTCTGTACGCCGGCACAGGTACGTGGCGAGATTGTCAATTGCGTTCACTTTGCCTTCGCGCTGTTGGGCGCGTTCGGTTTTGCAGAGTTCAAGATCGAACTCTCTGTCAGAGGCTCTGATTCGAGCAAGAAATATCTCGGCTCTGACGATGAGTGGGAGAATGCAGAGCTCGCTTTGGTCGACGCGTTGGACGAGCAAAAACTTCCTTACGAACGCATGGAAGATGAAGCCGCCTTCTATGGACCAAAGATTGACATCAAGGTGAAGGATTCGATCGGCCGGCTGTGGCAACTGACGACGGTGCAGTTTGATTTCAACTTGCCGAAACGTTTTCAACTCGAGTACATCGGTGACGACAACAAGCCGCATCAGCCAATCATGATTCACCGGGCCTTGTTTGGTTCGATGGAACGATTTTTCGGGGTGCTGATCGAGCACTACGCGGGCGCTTTCCCAATGTGGCTGGCGCCGGTGCAGGTTGCCGTGCTGCCAATTACGGATCGCATCAATGAATATGCGGAAACGGTCGCGCAGGAATTACGCACGGCCGGCCTGCGCGTTGAAGTCAACGTGCGCAGCGACAAGATCGGCGCGAAGATTCGTGACTCGCAATTACAGAAAATTCCGTTCATGCTGGTGCTCGGCGACCGAGAGATGGAACAAGCTCAGGTAGCCGTGCGCGAGCGAACCAAAGGCGATATCGGCGCGATGTCGCTGGATGAATTCAAGCAGATGGCGCAGCGGTTGGTTGAAACGCGAGCGCTGGTGAATCAATAAGTTTCGAGTTTCGAGTTTTGCGTTTCGAGTTCGATAGCCCGGCCAACTTGAAACTTCAAACTCGAAACTCGAAACATTTACCCAGGAGGTGCAGCAATAGCTACAGGTTACCGAGGCCGTGGTCGCCCAGATTTCCGACGCGCGCCGGTTACTCGAATTAACGAACGCATTCGCGTGCCGCAAGTGCGCGTCGTCGGTGACGATGGCGAGCAGTTCGGCGTGATGGAGACTCGCGAAGCAATTCGCACTGCGCGCGAGAGAGGCATGGATCTGGTTGAAGTCGCGCCTAATGCCGAGCCGCCGGTTTGCAAAATCATCGACTTCGGAAAGTTTCAGTACGAAGCGAAGAAGAAAGCAAACGAAGCGAAAAAGAAGCAGGTCGTCATCACTGTCAAGGAAGTTAAGTTTCGTCCCGGCACCGACACCCACGATTACAGCTATCGCATGAAGCATGCGCGCGAGTGGTTGTCGGGCGGCGATAAAGTTAAAGCCACGATCTGGTTTCGCGGGCGCGAGATGACCCACCGCGAGTTGGGCGCGCGAATCCTCGAACAGCTCGAAAAGGATCTCGCCGACGTCGGTGATGCCGAGATACGGCCGCGCATGGAAGGCAACCAGATGTTTACGATCTTTATGCCGAAGCGAAACAAGGGCGCTAAAGCAGATCGACCGGCGCCGCCTGGTAGCAGAGATAAAGGACAGGGCCAACCGCCTGCGCCGGCCCAACCGCCTGCGCCGGCCGCTGATGAGTAGAAGTTCAGCGCCGGACAAAGCTCGTTGCTTGCTCGGGTCGAAGCAGCGACTCTTAATCTGAGATTTTGAATTGGAGATTTACTTGAGGAGCAATTATGCCAAAGCTAAAAACACATAAAGGTGCGCAGAAACGATTTCGCATGACCGCGACCGGCAAGATCAAGCGTGGCCATTCGCATGCTCGCCACATTCTGACGAAGAAAACAAATAAGCGGAAACGGTATTTGGATGTTGACGTGCTGGTCGCCGACGGCGACATCGATCGAGTCAAGCGAATGCTGCCGTATGGAAGAGATTGATTCATTGAATCATTTAGCCCATTGAATCAATGAACAAATGAATCAATGGTTCAATTTTTTCGGAGGTTGTCATGCCAAGAGCAAAACGTGGAAATAAACGCCTCGAACGGCGCAAGAAGATTTTAAAATTAGCCAAGGGTTATCGCGGTACCAAGTCAAAGCTTTATCGATCAGCGAAAGAGTCTGTTGAGCGCGGTCTGAACTTCGCTTACACCGGACGAAAACTGAAGAAGCGCGATTTTCGATCACTGTGGATCGTGCGCATCGGCGCCGCGGCGCGTCTGAATGGAATGAACTACTCGCAATTCATGCACGGCCTGAAGCTTGCCGGAATCGAATTGGATCGAAAGATTCTCGCCGACTTTGCGGCGAAACAGCCTGAAGCATTTACGGAACTGGCAACTCAGGCCAAGACCGCTTTGGAGAATAAACCTGAAGCACGAGCTGCGGCGTAAAGCCCCCAAGTGCTTCTCTTCAGGAAAGGACGAATCAATGAGAATACTCACCACCAGAAATGCTTTTCGCGCACAGCTTTCAATATTTGTGATTGTTGTCGCGGCGATGATGGTGTCGGGCCAGACTTCGTCCTGGACCGGCAAGTATGAAGGTGCGGCCAAAAGTCCGGACGGTGAAATTCACCTGACGTTAGACCTGACGGATGACGCGGGAAAAATTTCCGGTCAAATCACTTCGCCGCATGGCGTCTATAAGATCGTCAAGGCCCAGTTGACTGATGGTCTGCTTACGCTTGACGCCGAAGGAGCCAGCGCAAAAGGCAAACTGACTTTGCGTCAGAAGGACACTTCGCTAGTCGGCGACTTTACGGCTGATGGAAAAACAGGGCCGGTTGAGTTCAAGAAAGCAGTGAAGGATGAAATCTCCGGCGAGTGGGACGCGGTGGCCGATGCCGGCGGACAACCGTTTCCGTTCACCCTGGTATTAAAGCTCGACGGTGACAAGGTCACAGGTTCGAGCAGTTCGCAATTGGGAACTTCAAACATCTCCACCGGAACGTGGAAAGATGGCAAGCTCGCGATCATCCTTGAATCAGGATCTGGTCAGATTGTCATGAATGCCACAATCGTGGACGGAAAATTTTCCGGCGATTACGATTTTGCGGGTCAGAGTTCCGGCAAGTGGGTAGCAGTCAAGAAAAAATGACGGTGTTACAGAATCACGAGCGGTAGCGAGCGGATCAAGATTCAACTTAGAAGTTTCGTCCGCGCAGCGGACGATTGAAAATAGCCCAGCGATTCATCGCTGGAATCACGGTTTGTTTTTGAATTTGAGTCCGCGAAGCGGACGACAGAAGTTCGTTACAGAACCGCGAGCGGTAGCGAGCGGATCCAGCACTCAAGTTGAATTTTCGATCCGGTCGCTACCGCTCCCGGTTCTGAAACATCTGTCGCCCGCTTCGCGGGCTTTTGAATAATTAAATATATTCCGTACCCAGCACTGAAGTGCTGGGCTATTTTCAAGCGTCCGCTGCGCGGACAAACTGAAACCGTTACAGAACTGCGAGCGGTAGCGAGCGGATCAAAGAGTCAAGTTACGAAGCGGGGTTTTGTTTTTGAAGGCTCACAAAAGAATCACGCAAGGTGAGTTTATGATCCGCTCGCTACCGCTCGCGGTTTTGTAACGTCTGCTGTGACCTTCCATGCGACGATTCAGCGATGACCGATAATCTTACTATCGAAGAGTTTCTATCTCAGGTGCACGAAGTAGGGAAGACCTTCGCGCAACGGTGGGAGCGTTTCGCCATTTTTGTGCTCGAGCCAGACAGGCCCGAATTTGTAGATGGTTTGCAGTCTCAATGGCATGGCGACGTTCCGATTCTTGCGAACGCAAAGACTGCACTGAGGGAGCTGAACGAGGTTCGGGCGCAAATGTTAAGCAAGAAGGGTGAGATTGCAGTCCTTAAGAAGATGATTGGACGTCTGCCGCAAGTGCGTCGAGGAGAAGCACACCAAGCGCTCCAGGGATTAGAAGTTCATGTTATAAATCCGCTGGGCAGTGCCGAGGATAACCTAGAACAGTTCATCCGCAACTTAGAGACAGCCCGCGACAGTCTCGACGTTACGATCTCCGGGCGGCGTCCGCGCTCCGGACATCTCCACCCAATAACTCTGATGCGCCAACGCATCGAAGACATCTTCGTTTCGCTCGGCTATATCGTCGAAGATGATCGCGAGATCGAAACTGACTTCTACAACTTCGACGCGTTGAATATTCCCGAAGGTCATCCGGCGCGCGATCCTCAGGACACCTTCTACACAACTGAAGGTTTTGCTTTGCGCTCGCAGACATCGACAGTGCAGATTCACGCGATGCAGCGGCGTGGTGCGCCGGTGCGCATGATTGCGCCGGGCCGGGTTTTTCGTCGCGACACGCCGGACCCGACACACAACCCGATGTTCTTTCAGGTTGAGGGGCTGTGCGTCGATCGCGGCATCACCATGGCCCATCTAAAAGGCACGCTCGCCGAATTTGTGCACCGGTTATTTGGAGCAGAAACAAAGACGCGCTTTCGCCCTTCATATTTTCCGTTCACCGAGCCGAGCGCGGAAGTCGATTACAGTTGTTTCAACTGCGGCGGCAGCGGCTGTCGCATATGTAAACAATCGGGTTGGATCGAGTTGGGCGGATCGGGCATGGTCCATCCGAACGTGCTACGGGCGGCGAACATCGACGAGTCAGAATTCACGGGCTTTGCATTTGGTCTCGGCATCGATCGCACCTGCGCACGCATTTATCAACTCGACGATATTCGGTTGCTGTTCGAGAACGATGTGAGATTCCTGGAGCAATTTAGATAATTGCTGCGGTTCGTGTGGCTCGTGGCTTTTTCGTGTTGTTTAGTGGTCCGATTGGCTTTCCGAAGAATTCACTACGACAGAATAATTGGGACACGAAACCACGAAGTCACACGAAACGATTGAAATAACACGAAGAAATGTTCATTAGTCACAACTGGCTGCGCGAACTAACCGGCACAAAGCTGGGCCCTCAGGAAATCAGAGATCGCCTGACCAATGTCGGCCTGGCCGTCGACGCGGTTGAGACGCGCACCGATGATTCCGTGCTTGACGTGGAAGTGCCTTCGAATCGCGGCGATTGTCTTTCACATGTCGGGATCGCGCGCGAGCTAGCGGTGATAGACAAAACCAAAATCCAGAGTCCCAAATCCCAAGTCCAAAGCACAAATGGAAAG
>DASWQK010000140.1:0-6300 GCA_036403735.1 Pyrinomonadaceae bacterium | reverse complement strand
TCTTGCTCCAATCGTCGAATTCGTCTTTGTCGCCGCTGGTTAGTTTCGCGACAGTCTGTCCGGCACTCGTGAAGGTGACTTTCTTTCCGCCTTTCACTAGGTCACTCTTGTTAGCGCCAAGCGAGACTCGGCCCTTGCGGACGAACAGTTCGGTAGTACCAGGTGTCACGTTAATTCTGTAAACGCCGGCGCGCACGATAGTCATTCGTTGTTGTTCAGTAACGATTGGCACATGCAACTCAATTTGATCCGGTCCCGTTGCTTCGATAATCGCGGTGCCCTTGTTGATTCGCACGAGCAGATTGTCCAGCGAATTATCAACCATTGTAAACTCACTCTTTTCGGCAAGTCGCAGGTAAGTGCCGGGGTTCAGCAGCACCTCAACCTGGCTACCCAGACTCGTGGCGACGATGTCACCAGAGGCCAGATCATCCTGGCTACTGAGCAATCGCGATGGTTGACCGGTGCTCTTGACGGAGACTTTCCCAGTCACCGCGTTGACGCCGCCGGCCTTAGCAGAAATTCCGAAGCGCTCGCGGTTTTGGCCTTGCGCGAATGTCGCGAACGCAACCAAGGCTATCAACGCCACGGATGTCTTGAGTATGCTGATGGAGAATTTCATGCGGAGCCTCCTAAAGAACTGAGCGGTTCGGGGAAAGTGGAGCGATTATACGCCTCGGCTCTTAGATGTCCAACGGTTGAGTTGACGCGGCGGCGCGATTTCATTCAAGCATCGCCGGACCAACTATCTTACGAAACGACGCTACCGCCGCTCGCGTTCGACGATTTGTTATGCGCGTGATGATAGGCGCATATGGAACGTGCCCTCAAGCCCCAAGAGTTTGATGAGCGGTGCGAGATACCACCGCTTGTCGCGCAAATACAGTTCACCCAATGAGCGCGCCCAGTCGTCGGCGACATCTTCCCGTTCGCGAAATTGTTTGGTGCGCGTCACGTGAATGTGGTGTCCGATTTCGTGAAAAAGAATATCAGCAAACAATGCGTTTCGGATCGGCGGAAGTTTAGCGGCGCGTGGGCATTGCGCAATGATGTTGTCAACGAACAAGTTGATGTAAGCGGCCCGACCTTGCCAAGGCTGCGCATAAGTACCAAGAGCTTCCCGTGAATGTCTTGTTTTGCCGCGATGCTTAGTTTTCTTGCGACGTTGCGCACGATTCAAACCACCAGCGTTGGTTAGAACGATGCGGTTAATGCCAATGAGGTGTTCGCTGGGAACCGCAGAAACTGCGGCCGTCACTGCCGCGCGGCCGTCGATTGGTGGTCGCCAGTCTTTGTAAGCTTCAACGATTTCCAAAGGAGTTTCGAAGCGCACACCGAGTTCCTACCGTTCACAGCAGTGGATCCTGTTTCGTGGCCGGCTGTGACGAATTCACATGAATACCATTCTCAGTCGAATCCATATAGAAGTGCCGGCTGCCGGTCGCTGGTCCAATCTGCGCCGGCGGATCAGCGTTCACCATAAATCCATTTTCGCTGGCGCTCATAGCGAACCGGTAGCCTCTCAGAGTCGGATTTGATCCGGCGAATCGCTGATCCAGAAATCCCGCTTGCACGAGCGAATCAAAATCCGCAAATGCTCCGCGCATGGCTTTCGCCTGAGTCTGCGCCGTAGCAATGTTTCGCAACGCTTGAATGGCAAATCCTTCATCAGCTTCACCCACGGCTTTGGGATAAGCCCGGGCGCTTTCAGAAGAACTGGAGCAACCCGCGAACAAGCACCAAACGAGAAGCAACAGACACGTCCCACTCGTGATTTGAAATCTTTTCGTCATGTTGTTCGGTAACTCACTGCTTAGGCTCGTAATATCCTCGCTTTGCGTGAACCTCAAACCCAGGATGGTCGACGAGCTGTAACGTCACGGTGTGCCACGCTCCTTCATGTCCGCGATTAGCCGGCCGGTAGCCGATGCTGTAGACGGTGCTGAGATCGCGAATCACCTGCGCGTACACTTTGTTTAAGTCTTTCAATTTTGCGGCGCGATAAACAGCGTTCCCGCTTTCGGCGGCGAGCATCGCGAGTTGTTCGCGGGCCATCGTGTAGGCGCTCGCTGGAGTGCTGTTCTGGTTCGACTCTTTCTCGGTGTCGAGATATATCGGCAATATGATCGTTTCAAGATGGCGGACTTCGTCCAGCAACTGATCGAAAGCGATCTTTGATCCGTCACCGTAAACACCGGGCAGCGCGTTGTCGACCCCGTCGGTCATCACGACGACAGCGCTGCGCCGCTTCTCAACGCGGGATTGCACGGCCACATGATCCAAAACAAATACCAACGCATCCCAGAAGTTCGTCCCGCCGATTGGCTTTTCAATGTCGTCGATGCTTTTCTTGAGGGCCGCGCGATCTGACGTCAGCTTCGAAATCATTTGAATATCAGCGGTGAAGGTTAAGATCGCAATTCTGTCTTCGGGCCTGGCGGCCTCCACAAATCGCTTCGCAGATTTGCGAATCAGACCGATTTTGTTCGCTGTCGATCCGGAAAGATCCAACAACAGCACCAGGTCAAAGGGGGATTCGCCGGCCGCAAAAAACGAAATGTCCTGGGGCGCGCCGTCATCGAGCACAGTAAAGTCCTTCGGTTGAAGCGCGATCGTATTCGCGGATTTGCGATTGAAGACGCTGGCATTCAGATTCACCAGGTCGGTGTCAACGCGGACCACGTCGACGGGTTCAGCACTCTGAGCGTGAACAGTCAGCAGTGAGCAGTGAGCGGTGAGCAGTAAAAGCAGCACCGACCAGACAACAGTCGTTGAGTTATGGGCAGTTCTAATAGAGGAGAATTTCAAGACTTTTAGCGGGACGCGCTTTCCGGCTGCTCACCGCTCACTTTCTTTACTTACTTCGCGAAGTATCCCCGCTTGCCGCGCGCGACTGCGTTGGGACGATTGATGTTCACGCGAATTGTTCGCCAGGCGCCGTCGCGAACTTTATTGGTGGGCCGATAGGCCAGAGTATAGAGCGTTCCCAGATCAGCAACGACCCGATCATACGCTCCGGCAAGGTCCTCAAGCTTCTCGCATTCATAAAATGCGCCGCCACCGGCGTCCGCCAGGTCTTTCATGTGATCGTGCGCCAGATCGAAAGTTTCCTGTTGAATGTCGAGCGGACTCAACGGCTCATAATTCTGCGTGTCGGTCCAAATCGAATAGATGACCCCGTCGAATTCCTTGGCACGCCGGATCATTTCTTCGTAAGAAAGCGTCGATCCTTCGCCCGTCACATTCGGCAGGACGCTATCCAGGCCGTCGCTGATCACGACGACTGCGTTGCGTCGCGAATCCTTGGCTTCGCGAAATACTTCATCGAGCGAAAACGCGACTGAGTCGTACAGTTTTGTGCTGCCCTCGGGCTTTTGAATCGCGCGGATCCTTTGCCGCAAAGCCTCATGATCATTAGTCAGGGGCGAGACGACCACCTGGCCGCCGGCAAAGGTGATGACGCCGATTCGATCGAACGGCCGGGCCGCTTCCACGAAGTGCAAGGCGGCGGACTTAATCAAGTCAACGACTTTGGTTGTCGACCCCGAAAGATCGATCAGCAGCACAAGATTGAAAGGCGCCGACGCAGATTCGAAGTGGGCGATTTGTTGCTGAGCGTTGTCTTCGTACAAACGAAAGTCATCTTTCGTTAGATCATTCACGCCCCGGTTCGTTCCGCGATCCACCACGCTGACATTCAGGCCGACCAACTCAGTGTCGACGCGAATCACGTCGCCTTCAGAAATCTCTTCCGGCGCCGTTGTGGCCGGCGCCGGGGTTCCGGCTCCCGCCGTATTGCGTTGCAGGCCGGCGAGATCAGGACGCTGTTTCGGCGTGGGTGTTTCGGTCGCGCCGAGGGGAACTGTACGCGTGGGCGCCGATGATACAGTGCGCGCAGTGGCAGCCGTCTCCGCGCTGACGTTGATGTTTCCTGCTTGTGAGTAGAGCCGTACGGGCGCCGCCCCGGAACCAATTCGTCCTTGTAATTGAGGACTAGCGCCGCGGTTCACTGGCAGCGCGTCAATCGAAGACGTAACGCCGCCGGTCTTGGAATCAGCGACCAGAGTTGCGTTCGCGTTCCCCGGAATCTCGAAGCGAATCTCTCCGGAAAAACTCTGCGCTAACAGAGCCGCGGGCAACCCGCGAACAGAAACGGCGCCATCGGCCGTCTGAATTGCCAGGTGCGCGCGAGCGGGAACATGCAACTCAAGATTGATGCGCGGCGACGCTTTTGGACCACGCGCGAGTCGAATTGAAAGCAAGGATTCGCCGCGATCAACGACCGGCGGCGTGGTGCTCAACTCTCCGTTATCGGAAACCGCGGAAACCGAAACATAATTTTCCTGCCAGGTCTCGGCCATCACGGCGCCGCGGAGATTCTCGACGCGCAGATTCCCATTAGCCGGCAGTTCAAATCGCAACTCGCCGTTGCTTTGAATATTTGCCGACGCATTCGCCGGACTGATACAGGGAAGCCAGGCGAAGGCAACGGCCGTCATCACGCAGACAAATTTTTGCAGAGTTAAAAACGGGGAGAATTGATCTGAATCCCGGTAAAGCATTCGGAAACGTAGCCGACTTCAACTCGATTCAGCCACAGAGTGACACAGATTCGCATCGATATGAAAGTGGAAACGGGCGCCCGCCCATGAGATCACGCGCAAGATGCGCGTGCCACAATCATCTCTCGATCATGTCTAACATCGAGTCGGGTTTTGTCTGAGGTTTCGGTTTCGGCCGAACAGCGTCACCAAACTCGCCCAGGCGCAGCAGCAGGTTTCCATAGTTTGACGAGTAAGCCAAACCATCCTCTTTTGTGATCAGGCCGCTGCGAATCATTTTTTCGATCGTGCCGTCAAAGGTCTGCATGCCCTCGGTTTCGCCCTGCTCCATGGCGTCGACCAGTGACTTGCCTTCTGATTCGCCGCGTTCGATGTATTCGCGCGTGCGCGATGTTGCTTTTAAAATCTCAATCGCGGCCAGGCGCCCGTTTCCGTCGGCGCGCGGTAACAACCGCTGGGAAATAATGTAACGAAACGATTGGGCCAGGCGCGTACGAATGATTTGCTCTTCGTTTTTTGGAAAGACGCCAATGATTCGTTCTACAGTCTTAGCGGCATCGATCGTATGCAACGTCGAAAGGACCAGATGCCCCGTCTCGGCCGCTTCCAACGCCACTTCCATCGTTTCGCGATCGCGCATTTCGCCAACCAGAATCACTTTCGGCGCTTGTCGCAAGGCTGCTCGCAAGGCCAGCGCAAAGTTAGGGGTGTCTGAATGCAGCTCGCGCTGATGAATTGTCGAATTCTTATGACCGTGCAGGAACTCGATCGGATCTTCAATCGTGACAATGTGGTAGTACTTGGTTTCATTGATCAGATCGATGACGGCTGCGAGCGTAGAACTCTTGCCGCTGCCGGTGGGACCAGTGACCAGCACGATACCGGTCTTCATCTCGACGATCTCGCGCAACTGCTTCGGCAAACCAAAGTCTTCGAAGCGCGGCGGCCGCGGCGGAATAACCCTCATCACAATTGCATAGGTGCCGCGCTGTCTGAAGATGTTGACGCGAAATCGGTTTATCCCGGGCAGGCTAAAAGAAACGTCGATCGATCCCAGGGTCTCGAGGTTTTCAGCCGCCTTGGTGTTATCGCCAATGATGATTTTCGCGATCGCCTGAGTTTGCGCGGGCGTAAGTTTGTCGAGGCCGGGGATCGGAACCGGTTGCAGCTTGCTTACCAATTCGATCTGCGGTGGCCGCCCGGGCGAAAAGATCAAGTCACTAACTTTGTCCGAGACCGCGAGCATCTGCTGCAGAATTCGCATCAGGTTCAAAGGCGCCGGACTCGGCGTTGTGGGTTCGGGGTTTTGGGTTTCCAGGGTTGTGCTCATTGGGGTCTAAGCCGTGGTAACAGTGGTGTCTTAAAGAGCTTTGATAATAAAGAACGTGACATCGTCGTGCGCTCCGCGGCCGTCGGTCCAGACCGTCAGATCACGATGTATGAAATCGATCATTTCGCGGGCGGGCAACTCACGACACGCACGTACGGCGGCAACCAATCGATCGCGCCCATATTCTTCGTCCGTGGAATTCATCGCTTCCGTCACACCGTCCGTGTACAGGACGAAGACCTCGCCTGGCTCAATCGTTTCAAAGTATTCGTAGTAACGACTGTCGCGAAACATTCCCAGGGGCACACCGCCGCGCTCTTCAAATCGTACGGTGCCATCAACTTTCATCAGCAGCGGCGGATTGTGACCCGCGTTTGAATAAGAGAGCGTGCGATTCGTCGCGTCCAG
>DASWQK010000139.1:0-6945 GCA_036403735.1 Pyrinomonadaceae bacterium | reverse complement strand
GGCGGTGGCCAACGGCGATCTTTCAAAGAAGATCACCGTCGACGTCAAAGGCGAAATCCTGGAACTTAAGAACACCATCAACACGATGGTGGACCAGTTGAATTCATTCGCGTCTGAAGTGACGCGCGTGGCCCGCGAAGTAGGTACTGAAGGAAAGCTTGGAGGACAGGCCGACGTGCCGGGCGTCGCGGGCACCTGGAAGGACTTAACCGACAACGTGAACTCGATGGCCGGCAACCTGACGGGCCAGGTTCGTAACATCGCTGACGTCACCACCGCCGTCGCCAACGGTGACTTGTCAAAGAAGATCACCGTGGACGTGAAGGGCGAAATTCTCGAATTGAAGAACACTATCAATACAATGGTGGACCAGTTGAATTCGTTCGCGTCTGAAGTAACGCGCGTGGCCCGCGAAGTAGGTACTGAAGGAAAGCTCGGTGGCCAGGCTGATGTACGCGGTGTCGCCGGAACCTGGAAAGACCTGACCGACAACGTGAATTCGATGGCCACGAACCTGACCAACCAGGTGCGCGGTATTGCTCGCGTGGTGACGGCGGTCGCGAACGGCGACCTCAAGCGCAAACTTACCGTGGAAGCGAAAGGCGAAATTGCCGAGCTCGCCGACACCATCAACGCCATGACTGACACGCTGGCGATCTTCGCGGATCAGGTGACGTCGGTCGCGCGCGAAGTGGGCGTGGAAGGAAAGCTCGGCGGCCAGGCGAACGTGCCGGGCGCCGCCGGAACCTGGCGCGATTTGACTGACAACGTCAACGGTCTCGCGGCCAACCTGACGAACCAGGTACGCGCAATCGCCGAGGTATCAACCGCGGTAACGAAAGGCGACCTCACTCGATCGATCACGGTCGAGGCCCAGGGCGAAGTCGCGGCGTTGAAAGACAACATCAACGAGATGATTCTCAATCTCAAAGACACGACGCAAAAGAACACCGAGCAGGATTGGTTGAAAACGAACCTCGCTCGCTTTACCCGAATGCTGCAAGGCCAGCGCGACATGAAAACGGTCGCGCAAATGGTGCTGTCCGAACTGGCGCCATTGGTCGAAGCGCAACAAGGCGTCTTCTATGTAAACAGCAGCGACAATGGCCAACCGGTAATGAAGTTGCTTGGCGGGTACGCTTATAGCAAGCGCAAGAATCTCGCTAACGAATTTCTTCCCGGTGAAGGCTTAGTGGGCCAGTGCACGCTCGAGAAGGAGCGCATCCTGGTGACTAATGTTCCTTCCAATTATGTCCACGTCAATTCCGGTCTCGGCGAAGCCGCGCCAAATAACATCGTCGTGCTGCCGGTGCTGTTCGAAGGCGAAGCCAAAGCGGTAATCGAGCTGTCGACCTTCCACACATTCAGCGACACCCACCTCACCTTCCTGGATCAATTAACTGAGAGTATCGGCATCGTGCTCAACACGATTGAAGCCAACACCCGAACTGAAGACCTGCTGCTGCAATCTCAGTCGCTGGCTGCCGAATTGCAGAGTCAGCAGGACGAACTCAAGAAGACGAACGAACAACTTGAACAGCAGGCCGAATCGCTCCGCGAATCGGAAGAACTGCTGAAGAGCCAGCAGGAAGAGCTGCAGAAAACCAACGAAGAGTTGCAGGACAAAGCGGCCCTGCTCGCGCGCCAGAAGGCTGAGGTCGAAGCCAAGAACCGCGAGGTTGAAGAGGCGCGCTGGGAGATGGAAGAAAAGGCCGAGCAGCTCGCGCTGACTTCAAAATACAAGTCAGAGTTTCTCGCCAACATGTCGCATGAATTGCGCACGCCGCTGAACAGCATGCTCATTCTGTCGCGACAACTTGCCGAAAACACTGATGACAATCTCAGTTCGAAGCAAGTGCAGTTTGCCGAGACGATTCATTCATCCGGCTCTGACTTGCTTTCGCTAATCAACGACATCCTCGACCTGTCGAAGATCGAATCGGGCATGATGGGGATCGAGGTTTCGAATGTCTCGCTCGACGATGTCACCGAGCAGATCCAGCGCAGTTTCCATCAAATCGCGCAGGACAAGAAGCTTGGCTTCTTCATCGAGTGCAGCCCGGACCTTGAACCAACGCTGGTCACCGACGACAAGCGTTTGCAGCAAATCCTGATGAACCTGCTGTCGAACGCTTTCAAGTTCACGGAAGAAGGCAACGTGGTGATCCGAATCGAACCGGCGCCTGCCGATGAGAAGTATTACCTTGAATCACTGAACCGCGCTGCAGAGGTGATTGCCTTCTCGGTGACTGATACCGGCATCGGGATCCCCGAGGACACGCAACGAATCATCTTTGAACCCTTCCAGCAGGCCGACGGTACCACCAGCCGGAAGTACGGCGGCACCGGCCTGGGCTTGTCGATCAGTCGCGAGATCGCCCGTCTGCTCGGCGGCGAAATTCGCGTCAACAGTGTTCCGGGCGAAGGCAGCACCTTCACGCTTTATATGCCGCGCAACTACATGCCGGCCCGCAGCGCGGTCAGCCCCGGGAATACGAAGGCGCCGAAAGCAATCTCTGAAATACAGGCTGCGTGGACCCCGGCCGAAAGCGTCAATCGAGACCTGTTCGGCTTGAACGGCAACGAGGCAAGCCCGATCGCCGACGATCGCAATGTCATCGAAGATGGCGATCGACCGGTGTTAATTGTCGAGGATGATATTCCGTTTGCCAACATTCTTTTGGATCTCGCACGCGAAAAGGGATTCAAGGGTCTGGTAGCCACAACCGGACAAATGGCGCTCGCGCTGGCTAACAAATTCAGCCCGGCAGCAATCACCCTCGACATCCGTCTGCCCGATCGCGACGGTTGGACCATTCTCGATCGTCTGAAGCACGACCCGAAAACCAGACATATTCCGGTTCATATCATCACGGTGGAAGAACAACGGCGCCGGGCGCTGCGACACGGAGCGTTTCGTCATTGGCTGAAACCAATGAGCACTGAACAACTGGCCACGGCTTTCGATCAGATGACAGAATTTTCACAGCGCGGCCCACGCAAACTGCTTTTGGTTGAGGACGACGCAGTTCAGCGCATGAGCGTCGTTGAGCTGATCGGCAACGGCGACGTTTATACGACGGCCGTCGCCACCGGACAGGAGGCGTTGAGCAGGCTGACGGATGAAACGTTCGACTGCATGGTGCTCGATCTGAAACTTCCCGACATGACCGGCTTTGAATTGATCGAGAAGTTGCAGAAGGATCCCGGCCGCTCTGACTTGCCAATCATTGTTTACACGGGCAAGGAACTTACTCGTAAAGAGGAAATACAACTCAAGCGAGTCGCCGCGTCAATCATCATCAAAGAGGCCGATTCCCCCGAGCGACTGCTGGCAGAGACGGCTTTGTTCCTGCATCGCGTGGAAGCAAATCTGCCCGAGCCCAAGCGGCGAATGCTCGAACAAGTGAAGCGAAAGGACCCGGTGCTTTCCGATCGCACTGTCCTGATCGTGGACGATGACGTGCGAAATATTTTTGCGCTTACCAGCACCCTGGAAGGCTACAACATGAACGTCCTTCACGCTGAGAACGGTCAGGAAGGAATCAAGCTCCTCCAGGCGACCGACGGGGTTGAAGCCGTGTTAATGGACATCATGATGCCTGAGATGGACGGCTATGAAGCGATCAGCGCGATCCGCCAGATGAATCGTTTCAAGCGTCTTCCCATCATCGCCTTGACGGCGAAAGCAATGAAGGCGGATCGAGATCATTGCCTTAAAGTAGGTGCTTCGGATTACATTTCGAAGCCCCTGGACGTCGACCACCTCTTGTCGTTATTGCGCGTTTGGCTCTCCCGTCAGGACGAGGGAAATGAATAATCTACAAACTGAAGAGCGCATCAACATTCTGATGGTTGATGACAGTCCGACAAATCTGTTGGCGCTGGAGGCGATCCTGCGCGGTGAGGATCGCAATTTAATTCCGATTTCGTCCGGCAAGGACGCGCTGCGTTATCTACTCGACAACGAAGCCGCCGTCGTTCTGCTGGACGTCTACATGCCGGGCATCGACGGACTGGAAACCGCGCAGTTGATCCGCGGCCGCGAACGATCACGAGACACCCCGATAATATTTCTCACGGCCAACAGCACGGGCGTGCGCCACTTGAGTCGTGGTTATTCACTCGGCGCCGTTGACTACATTGTTAAGCCAGTCGAGCCTGACATTCTGCGATCGAAGGTCGCGGTGTTTGTCGATTTGTTCAAGAAAACCAGGGAGATTAAGCGACAGACCGAGTTGCTACGCGATCAGAACCTGCAACTCGAGAGCGCAAACCTTCATCGCTTGAACCTGCTGATCGATTTGGGCCATGAGCTGGTAGCTGAACACGATCCGCGGCAAGTGCTGGCAAAGTTTTGCCGGTCGACTCAACAAATCGTTGACGTAGAACAGGCAGCAGTCGGGATGCTCGACCGAAGTAACGCCCTGCTGGAATATTTCTCGAGCCGCGGCCCGCATGATGAGTCGCGCGAATGTCGGGTTCCGTGCGAGCTGCAGCAAGCCCTGGATTGCGTCGTATTCGAGCGGCGGACGCTATGTCTGAATGAAGGAGCGGAATTCAACATTGGCGCAACGACGGTTGAAGCAGCGCAGTCTTTTTTGGGCGCGCCAATCCTGTCAGCCTTTGGCGTATCGGGTTGGATTTATCTAATTAACAAAAAGAATGGTGAGGATTTCACGGAAGCTGACGAGAGACTTGCCGCCACGTTGGCGACGCAAGTAGGCGTCGCTTATGAAAACGCGCGGCTTTACACCGACGCGCAGAATCATGCGACCGAATTGGGTCTCGAGATGGCCGTGCGTAAGCAAGCCGAGGAAGAGCGCGCCCGTCTGTTGGTGCGCGAACAAGCCGCGCGCGCCGAGGCTGAAATGGCGAATCGCACCAAAGATGAATTCCTCGCGACCCTCTCGCATGAGTTGCGCACGCCGCTGACTGCGATTCTCGGCTGGAGTCACATCGTGCGGCAGAACCAGCTGGAAGAGGGGCAACTAACTCGCGCGCTGGAAACGATCGAGCGCAACGCACATGCGCAATCGCGTCTGATCGATGATCTGCTGGACGTGTCGCGGATCATTAGCGGCAAGTTACAGATCGATATGCGACTGGTAGATCTATCGACGATTATCGAAGCTGCGATCGAGGCAGTGCGCCCGGCCTTTGAAGCCAAGGACATCAAATTTAATGTTGACCTTGGTTGGCATGCTTTTCCGGTAATGGGCGACGCCAACCGTCTGCAGCAGATCTTCTGGAACTTGTTTAGCAATGCAGTGAAGTTCACCCCAAAGCGTGGACAGGTAAATGTCAGAATCAGCCGTGAGAATTCTCATGCGTCTGTCGCAGTTTCTGATACCGGCGTCGGGATAAAGCGCGAGTTCCTGCCATATATTTTCGATCGATTTCGACAGGCGGACGGATCGACCACGCGCACCCACGGCGGCCTCGGACTCGGGCTGGCGATCGTGCGGCACCTGGTGGAACTTCACAACGGCAACGTGAGAGTCGAGAGTGATGGCCGCGAGCTTGGATCGACTTTCACAGTGTCGCTCCCCGTGGCGCAGCCGGTGACCTTGCGTTCTCGGAATTCCCTGGCGCTGACGGAAAACAAAGTGCTTCCGGCGGTCGCGGGAAACATTCTGGACGGCTTGCGAATTCTGGTCGTCGATGACGAGCCTGATTCACGCGAATTGGTCGCGACGATTCTCAAGCGCAGCGGCGGCGAAGTCAGATGCAGTCAGTCAGCGGCGGATGCAATTCGTGCTTTTAAGGAATGGCAGCCCGACCTGTTGATCAGTGATATTGCGATGCCGAATGAAGACGGATTCATCCTGCTCAAAAAGTTGAGAAGGCTGAGATCAAAGCGGGCAAAAGAGATTCCGGCTGTCGCGCTTTCTGCTTACGCCAGCGACGAAGATCGATTGCTGGCGTTATCAAAAGGTTTCAAGTTGCATCTGCCAAAACCGATCGAACCTGAGAATCTCGTCACCTCAATCGCCGCAGCTTTGGGGCGAGACACGATCGATCAGTAATGGAATCGATACTTGAGCTCCAGATAGATTTGTCTCGGCTCAACAAAGTGCGTCCCGCCGAATGTGTTGCTGTTGTCGAGCAGGTACCGATTGTTCGTCACATTCACCGTTTGTAGCGCAATCAGCCAATCCTCGCCCAAACGTTTGCCGTACGACAGATCCAAAGTCGTATGCGCGCGCAAATGCTGTGGCCCATCACCGTTAAGAAAGCCCGAGCCGTAATTCACATTCGCTGAAAAATAACTGCGCGCCGTCAGATTTACTGTGAACCCGCCGCTGAGAGTGTGACGCTGGTCGTGATCGAGAAAGAACAGATCGGCCGGCGGCGAGAAATCGGTCAGCCCCCCGGTTATAGTTCCCTGCCCCTGAACTCGCTGTCGTGAATATGCAAGGTGAAAGTGGGCACGATGAAAGAGTTCGGGCGATTGCGCGGTCAGCTCAAAAGCCCGCACCAGGACGCGCTCAATCGTCAATGGCAGAAAAATGTTTGAATTTCCCAGAGCGTCGTGATCGAAAAAGTTTCGTGCCCGCGTATGAAAGTAGCCGCCATCGATCGTCCAACCCTTTACCGGAAGCGTTGCGCCAAATTGATATTCTTCGTCACGCTCGCCGCGCAACGGAATGAAATCAAAGCCTTCTGCCAGCGCAAACTGAAGCAACGGTCCCGACACGGTTGAGAGTGGCGGCGGCTGATAATAACGTCCGTAGAAACCATGCAGGACTACGCCAACGCGCGGGAGCCGAATCGAAACACCTAAACGCGGACTGATGGCATTCTCAGATTGGCCGCCGTGAAAGTGAGTGATCCGGAGGCCACCGCTCAAAGTTAGCCACGACACCGGCTTGAATTGATCTTCAGCAAAGAATGCCAGCAGCCGCCCATGCGGATTTTGTTGGTGCCGAATATCGATCGGAT
>DASWQK010000138.1:0-4455 GCA_036403735.1 Pyrinomonadaceae bacterium | reverse complement strand
AAGGATTTCGCTCAGTGATGAGTTTCATGGCGCGTTGCATCTCGTCCGCGGTAGTCAATTCGTTCGCGCGACCGATTACCATGACACTACGCCACTTAGTGCGGTCCGTTACTTCTTCGATTTGCAGGCAAACCTGCGGATTAGCTTCGATGAACTGCGTTTTCATTCCCTGGGTCGTGAAGAAATAAAGATCTTTTCCGTCGTAGGCGTAGTGCATCGGCACGACGTAAGGGCGGCCGTCACGCGCGCAGCCCAAGTGGCCAAAGCTCTCGCGCTGAAGCAGAGCATGCATTTCAGCGGGACTCATGTCGCTAACTTTCAGCATGAGCGAATGATATACCTGCTGGGAACGGATTGTCAGTACCGGGAGCGGTAGCGGGTTGATTGGAGCGCAACCGTCCCGGTTGCTGTGTCCTTCTCTAGCCAGGCATTGCAAGCGAGGACGCTTGCGCTCCAGTCGCCGATTCCGCACTCGACTACATCATCTCGCTTCTGGCATTTTGTGCTCGGGCCGCACCAATCGCGGTCTTAACATCTTTCACTTCTTCCGGTGGCGGCAGCACCGCCTTCATGCCCAACGATTCCATCCAAAGCTCACGCGTCCAACCCATCGTGTGATAGAGGTGCTCGTCCTCTTCATCTTCGACCTGTTCATGGGCTTCCTTCAGCAGCTCGGCGACCTTGGACTTGGCTTTGCCGGCCACTTCACCGATCAAATGCCAGTTCAGATGGTCTTTATTTTCGGCCAGCACGATTACCTCGGCGGCAACAACCTGCGCAGCTTCAGGTTCGCCGCTGCTGCGCGCCATCTCGATTGCCTGCAACAATGATTCGCCAATGTGGCGAACGACTTTGCGGCCGGGTGTCTCGGTTTCCGGATCGAGACCCAACTCAGTAATCACATTCTGCACAATCTGAACGTGATTACGCGTCTGATCGAGATACTTTTCCCATTCCTCTTTCAGTTCATCATTGATGGCGCAGCGAACGGCAGCCTGGTAGATCTGCACCCCCCCCAACTCAGTTTCCAAAGCCTGGTACAAGAGCTCATTAAGCTGTTCTTCCTTCATCATTGCCTCCGTTTGTTGAAATTGATTTTGAAGTTGCTGAGGGTAGTGAGCAAATAAAAGGCCGTTACCAATCATTAGCGGAATGAGTGACAGATCGCCGCGAATTCGAAGGTGGAAGTGTTCGCGATGTTCTCGCGAAAGAGTTGCCGATTGAAGTTGGTACTCTTCAACGTATCGGAGAAGTACAGCGGAAAGTCGAACCGCCTGCGGTAGCGGGCGGACACGGCCGATCCTCGAGCCTCCTTAATGGGAGGGAGTCCCAGCAGGCTGCTGAAAAACTCAACTTGAAAACTGAATCAACATATTTGGAGTGCGCCGACAGCGGCGGCGCTTTGGATTTCTTAGGATTTCTGCAGCCGCGGAATCCAAAGCGTCGTCGCGCTGCGCTTGCCGCCGCACTCCAAATTGTTTTTCAGCAGCCTGCTAGACCCGCTCGCTCTGTAACTGAAAGACATAAGATATCGACCCTTCAGCCACTGGAGTGGTTTCGGCTCCGTTTACGAAACTGTCAATCCCTTCGGCACCAACGGCAAAGCTCGCAACCGCACGCCCGTCGCATTGAAGATCGCGTTGGCTACGGCCGGCGCCAGGCCGACGATCGGAGTTTCACCTGCGCCCGCGGAAGGAATGTCCTTGCGATCGACTAATACAACTTCAATCTGCGGCGAATCGTTGAACCGCGGAACACGATAACTGGCAAAGTGCGGATTCAGAATCTTTCCATTTTCAAATTGGATCGATTCGAATAAAGCCCCGCCGATGGCCATTGTGATCGCGCCTTCAATTTGGTTCCTGAGATGAAGCGGATTTACCACCGCGCCGCATTCAAAGGCTTCCACGACCCGAATGACTCGCACGCGTTTATTGGTTTTGTCTTCTTTATCTGATGGGGGTTCGATGCTGATCTCTGCGCAAGTCGCAATGTAACCGCCTTTTTCAAAACCGCAGGCGATGCCGAATCCGTGGCCGCGCTCGGGTTTCGCCTTTCCCCAGCCGAATGATTTCGCGGCCGCTTGCAGAACGTCCCGCAATCGATCGTCCTTGATGTTCTTCAAACGAAATTCGAGTGGATCCATGTTGACCGCATGCGCGAGCTCGTCAATGTGCGATTCGCGCGCGAAGTGATTCGCGGTGGCCGCCAGACCGCGATACGAGCCCTGACGCAACGGCGAGTTGGATGGATGAAATCGAATATCGTTGTTGGGAATGTCGTACTTGATCTGGATCCCGGAGGCGCCCGAGTTGTAGTTGTGAAATTCCCAGGCCGTGATCGTGCCGTCGTTCTTCACGCCGCTCTTGATATCGATCACACCGGCAGGTCGAAAATAGGCCCAGGTGAATTCTTCTTCGCGCGTCCAAACTAACTTGACCGGTTTGCCCGCGGCTTTCGCTAATCGCGCAGCTTCAACTGCACATTCGCCGGTATGTTTGCCGCCATAGCCGGAACCCGTATCAGGCACAATGACGCGCACTTTGTCGTCCGGGATGTGAAAAGCTTCAACCAACTCGCTGCGCACGCCGAATGGTCTCTGCGATCCAGTCCAGACGGTCAGCTTGTCGCCGTTCCACTCAGCCACGGCGGCGCGCGGCTCAAGTGGCGCATGCGCGATGTAAGCCACCGTGTACGTCTGTTCAAGTTTTTTATCAGCGGCCGCTAAACCATCTGTAATCGAACCTTGCGGACGCGATCCGCCGCCTCCTCCTTCGCCACCACCGCCTCTCTGGCCGGTCGCAGGTTTGCGCAAAAGATCGAACAACTCTGCGTTCGTAGGCTGACCCGGAGACTTCCAATCGACCGCGATCGCATTGGCTGCTTTCGTCGCAGCCTGTTGGTCCGGCGCCACGACGCCTATAAAAGTTCCATCGGTCACGACCTTCACGCCTGGCATAGCTTCCGCGGCTTTTGCGTCGACTGAAACGAGCGTCGCATTGAACGTCGCGGGTCGCACAATTTTGCCGTAGAGCATTCCTTCACGTTTCATGTCCGAGGTGTAGCGATGCTTTCCGGTTACATAATTCTTCGCGTCGACTTTTGCGGCAGACGTACCGGCGACGGTCCAATCTTTCGGTTGCGTGATCGCAATATCGTCGGGGATCACTTTGACAAGCTTGCGTCCCTTCGCAACTTCGGCGAGCGTCAGCGTTTTCGACTTGTCGTGATTCAAGAAACGAGCATCGACAATTCGTAAGTCCTTTGGCTCGACCTGCAACTGTTCGGCAGCCATGGCGATTAGCATTTCACGCGCGGCGGCCGCGGCTTTGCGCAGCTGCGGCGCCATCGTAGGGGTGCTGCGACTGCCGAAGGTTCCCATGTCAAACGGCGTAAGATCGGTATCGCCCATGACCAGATGAACCGAATCGATCGGAACGTGCAATTCGTCGGCAACTGATTGCGTCAGCGTCGTGCGAGTATTCTGGCCCACTTCAACTTTGCCGGTGAAGGCCGTAACCCCGCCGTCCTCGTTGATGTGAATCCACGCATCGATGTCATTTGGCAGTCGTTCATTGCCGCCGCGACCGGATTCGCCCTGGCCGCTTTGTTGTGCGAGCGCGCGCGCGGCGGGAACGATGAAGACGATGCCGAGTCCGAACGCCTTGATGAAATCGCGACGCGCGAAATGGAAGTTGTAATTCGGACTTTCCAACAGCTCGTAGCGCTCAGATTCAATTTCGTCGAGCAGGCTTTGCTCTTCAATCATCGCGTCACCTCCTTCGTCGCCTGGCCCGAGGCAATTTGAATTGCATCGACGATTCGCTGATAGGTTCCGCAACGACAAATGTTTCCGTTCATTCCGCTAATTATATCTTCGCGATTTGGTTTGGGGTTCTTCGAGAGCAATGCACTCGCCGACATGATCATGCCCGAAGTGCAATAGGCGCATTGCATCGCGTCGGCCTTGATGAAAGCTTCCTGAAGCGGATGCAGCTTGCCGTCTCTGTCGAGACCCTCGATCGTCGTGATCTGCTTTCCCGCGGCGCGCCCGACTTGAGTAATGCACGAACGGGTTGCCACGCCATCAAGCAGGACTGTGCAAGCGCCACACTGACCCTCACCGCATCCATACTTACTGCCGGTAAGATCCAGGTCGTTACGCAAGACGGCGAGCAGACTGACGGTTGAATCGACATCAACCGCCAGCTTCTTTCCATTGACGTTGAGCGACGTGACTTTGGCCATGTGCGACCTCCAGATCGTTATTAATCTTGTTTGGAGTTCCGCCTTCAGGCGGCCGCGTAAACGCGGTACTCCAAACTTTCTCGTCAAGGCTTATCGGGTGGAAGGCTTAGTATAACTCCGCCTTTGCGAGTTTGGGAAAATGATGATTAAATCGCAAAAATCGAGCGAAAAAAATCATGAGTCAAACCGGATCTTCCGTGACCGCCA
>DASWQK010000137.1:0-6577 GCA_036403735.1 Pyrinomonadaceae bacterium | reverse complement strand
GCGGGCGGTTGATCTCTGACAATAAGTTCGTGCGTTTGAAGTTAAACCGCCCGCTACCGCAAGCGGTTCTGACTGCTCACTTATTACGAAACCTCGCCCGTCTCCTCGTCCGTACTCGCCGCCTCAACCAACGAAGCGCTGGTCACCATGTCGCCTTCATCGGTTTTGATCAGACGCACACCCTGAGCACTGCGTCCGGTCTTGCGAATGTTGTCGGCTTCCAGGCGAATCAGCTTTGCCTGCTGGGTAATAATCATAATCTCTGAGTCCGCGTCGACAGGAAATACCGCGACAACCTTGCCGGTTTTCTCAGTCGTCTTCATGTTGATGACGCCTTTGCCGCCGCGCGATTGCAGACGATAAGTCGAGATCGGAGTCTGCTTCCCATAGCCCTGCTCAGAAACCGACAGCATCTTTTCGTTGTCGTCAGCCGAAACAGCGCAGACCGAAACCACATAATCGTCTTTGCGCAGATCGATGCCGCGGGTGCCGCGGGTCGCACGTCCCATCGGGCGCGCATTCTTCTCGTCAAAGCGAATCGCAAACCCATTGTGCGTCGCGATAAAGATTCGCTTCGTGCCGTCGGTCAGCACTACGTCGAGCAGCTCGTCGCCTTCATCGATATTGATGGCGATGATTCCGTTCGAGCGAATGTTCTGAAAATCCGACAACGCGGTTTTCTTGATTACGCCCTTTTTCGTGACCATGAGCACATAGCGGCCTTCCGAAAATTCGCGCACCGGAACCACGCCCGCAAGTTTCCGCTCGGAAGAAATCTGGATGAGATTGACGACCGCTTTTCCGCGCGAGGCCGCCGCCGCATCCGGCACTTCGTGCACCTTCATTTTGTAAACCAGTCCGTCGTCGGTGAAGACCATCAAGTAAGCATGCGTCGAAGCGATGAAGAGATGCTCGACAAAGTCTTCGTTCTTGGCCATCGCGCCAAAGCGGCCTTTGCCGCCGCGACCCTGGCGAGAATAAGTCGTGACCGGCGTGCGCTTGATGTAGCCACTTTTCGTAATGGTGATCGCAACGTCTTCGTCCGCGATCAAATCCTCTATCGAGTATTCTGTTCCTAGCTCGGTAATCTCAGTGCGACGTCCCTGGCCGAATTCTTTCTTTACTTCTTCGAGCTCTTCAGTGATTACCCGGCGCAGCGATTGTTCGTTACCCAGAATCTCTTCCAGCTCGGCAATCAGCTTAATGATCGATTCGTACTCGTCAACGATCTTCTGGCGCTCCAGAGCCGACAGTCGCCGCAACTGCAAATCAAGAATCGCCTGGGCCTGAATCTCGGAAAACGCCAACCCCTCCATTGTTTTCTTCAGCTTCGGCAGGTACTTAGTGAGCGGCTCGTTCGATGGGATTCCTTTCCACGATTTCACCTCGCTGGTCGTTTTCAGATCGCCAGTCAGCCACTGCCGGGCTTCATCAACCGAACGTGAATTGCGAATCAGAGTCACGATTGAATCGAGCGCATCGATGGCTTTGGTCAAACCCTCCAGGATGTGAGCGCGCGCCCTCGCTTTCCGCAGTTCGTATTCAGTGCGGCGGCGCACAACCTCGCGCCGAAAATCGATGAACGCCTCGAGGATCTGCTTCAAATTCAGCACCCGCGGCTGGCCATTGACGATGGCGAGATTGATGACGCCGAATGAAGATTGCATCGGTGTGAGCTTGAAGAGTTTATTCAGGACTACTTGCGGCACCGCATCACGTTTCAACTCGACGACGATACGCATCCCCTGGCGATCGGATTCATCACGCACTTCAGAGATGCCTTCGAGTTTCTTTTCATTGGCCAGCTCGGCGATTCGCTCAATCAGCCTGGCCTTATTAACCTGAAACGGAATCTCAGAAATGATCACAGCGTCCCGCTCGTGCGAGCCACGGCCAATCCGATCGATCGAGGCCTTCGCGCGCATTTGCAGAATTCCGCGGCCAGTACGATATGAGTTTTTTATCTCTTCGCGGCCGCAGATAAAGCCGCCCGTGGGAAAATCAGGACCCTTGACTATCTTCAGCAATTTTTCGATATCAATTTCAGGATCGCCAATGACCGCGATCGTCGCATCAATAATTTCCGTCAGATTGTGCGGCGCAATCTTCGTCGCCATACCAACCGCGATTCCGTCTGATCCATTGATCAATAGATTCGGAATACGCGTTGGCAGGACTGTCGGCTCACTCAACGACTCGTCATAGTTCGGTTGAAAGTTGACGGTTTCCTTTTCGATGTCGGCGAGCACTTCGTTAGCCAGCTTCGCCATGCGCACTTCGGTGTAACGCATCGCCGCGGGCGCATCTCCATCAACTGATCCAAAGTTTCCCTGTCCGTCGATCAACGGGTAACGCATCGAAAAGTCCTGGGCCATGCGCACGATCGTGTCGTACACGGCCGTGTCCCCGTGCGGGTGATACTTACCGATCACGTCGCCAACGACGCGCGCGCTTTTCTTATAGGCCTTGTTGTAAGCATTGCCGAGCTCGTGCATCGCCCAGAGCACGCGGCGATGCACCGGCTTCAATCCGTCGCGCACGTCGGGCAAGGCGCGTCCGATGATCACTGACATGGCATAGTCCAGATAGGACCGCCGCATCTCGTCTTCAATACTTACGTGTTGTCGTTCAATGGTTTCCATTAATCAAACCTTTCCGGTTACAATCCGCGCGGTCGCCACCACATAGATAACGTTTTCGATAGCATTTCTATCGATTTTTTGGCACCGGTTCTTAATCGCTTTGAGTGGTATTCTTAGGTGCGCGATGGGGAATTTCATGCAGTCAATTTCGTGGTTATTTTAACCCGAAACCACACTCCTTAGCAACGCGCAAATTTGCTTGAAAGCCAATAAATTCGCGGCCGGCGGATGTGTTACCTGATCTCGTCGACTCATCAGCCGATCGGATCTTGCAACTCGATTCTCTGAGGAAAAATTTGACGCACGAAGAAAACAAAAAACGCCGCTTGCGCGAGCGAATCGCGCTATCTCTTCCCGTGCGCGTCACCTGCCGCGAGAGTATCGATCACGACTGGGTCGACATGTCGCGTCTGGTTGATCTGACTCCCTTCGGAGCGCGTGTGCGACTCAAGCGCCCGACTGAAGTTGGCCGGCTTTTGCAGCTGACCTTAAACATGCCGAGACAACTGCGCTGCTTCGATCACGCGGAAGATCAGTATCGCATCTGGGCTTTGGTAAGAAATCTGAAGCCGCTAAATCCGCAGAAGGAGAATGGCGCCGTCGTCGAGGTCGGGGTCGCGTTTGTCGGCAAGTATCCGCCGAAATCATTTGCCAGCGATCCCACCCGGCGTTACGAGATTTTGCCGTTGCAGGCAGGAATGTGGGCGGTGCGCGAAGAGTCGGGCGAAGTGCTCGCACACGTGGTTGACACATTGGATAAGCGAGAAGCGTCACGGCATACGATTCCGATCGAAGTCACGATAGAAGTGTTTGCAGACAACGGGACTTTCTCGCCGGTGGAAAGTACGGTAACTGAGAATATCAGTAATAAAGGCGCCGCCGTGTTCACGACGCTTGATCTAAAACCAGGCCGTTTCGTCCGGATGAGCAGTCCGTATTCGGGAACGAACATTCTGGCGGTGGTGCGCGGCCGTCGCATCGGCGCTGACGGAATCGCGAGGCTGCACCTGCATTTCATCGGTAGTGAATGGCCGCTGTAAGAATTGCAGCGCATGACAAAAGCAAAATCGAAATTCTTTTTTCCGCGGACGCCGCTGCTGGTTCAGATTGAGCGGCGATGCGCATTTCCAGATTGCGGACTCAAGAATCAGATCAGTTTGACCAAAGCTGAAGCGATTGAGTACCGTGGCTTCAACTGCTCGCAATGCGAACGTTGGAATGAGGATCAGTTGAGCCGGCGGGAGATGCCGGATTCGTGGGGCGCCGACAATAATGCGCCTGCTAATTGATCGGAAGATTGATCGTACTTGAGTCTTAGCAAAAGCACCGAAGAAACTCCGCAGCGAAATGGCGCGCGGTCCTACCCGCGGGCGCTACCCCAGTGGATGCTGAACGCCGCCCGCCCGGTCGTGGTAGTGTTTTGTCGCCTGATGTGGCGCATGGAGTGGCGCAACACAGAATACATTCCACTGACTGGTGGATTGATCATCGCGGCGAATCACCAAACCTATATTGATCCATTTTGGGTGTGCGGCCGGGTCCCACGGCCCGCGAGATTTCTGGCCTGGGACGCTGCTTTCAATTGGCCGGTTGTTGGTTTTTGTCTGAGGTTGCTCGGTGCATGGCCGCTGCAACTGGAAGGCAGCGATCCAGCTCCCATTCGCCGCTCTTTACAGTGGATTGGCGAGGGCGGCGCCGTCATGATTTTTCCTGAAGGCGGTCGCGGCAATCCGGATGGCTCGATGAAAAAGCTCAAAGCGGGAGCAGTGCGCATGGCTCTGGATGCCGGCGTCCCTATCCTGCCGGTGACGATTCGCGGCGGCGAACAGGTATGGCCCAACACGTTTCGTTTCCCGCGCTTTCGCCGCAGGGTTGAAATCATCTATCACCCGCTGATCCACGTTGAGCAGGGCAAAGACGAAGGCGCGCGCGCATGCGCACGACGCGAAACTGAACGGCTGGCCGGGATAATTCGATCGTCACTCTGAATTCGCAGCAACATCGCGGAACGTTTAGAGGCGGGCTACTGCCCGCCTTTTTTTCGAGGTCAGGTGGCGGGCAGAAGCCGCCTCTAAACGTCAGGATTTTTATTATTACTCAATTCAAACACTGAGCACGCTCATCATCTGTTCATGGACCAGACCGTTACTCGCCACGATCGGCGGTGAGTAAATATTTAGAGGTCCGCCCTGATAGTTCGACACGCGTCCGCCCGCCTCTTCGATGATCAATGCGCCAGCCGCAACGTCCCAGGGCTTCAATCCTTCTTCCCAGAAACCATCGAAGCGTCCGGCAGCGACATAAGCGAGATCAAGTGCCGCTGCGCCGTCACGTCGCACGCCTTGCGCCGCCATGATGAAGTTCGAGAAGTGACGCGCAAACTCACTCCGTTCTCGCACGTCATAAGGAAACCCGGTACAGAGCAAAGCGGCGGACAAATTCATCGTGCGCGAAACTGAAATGCGACGCCCATTCAAAGACGCGCCCCGACCACGCTCAGCCGCAAACATCTCGTCGCGAATCGGATCGTAGACAACCCCAACTTCCAAACGTCCTTTCTGTGCCAAACCGATCGAAACGCAGAAGCACGGATAGCCATGCGCATAATTCGTCGTGCCGTCCAGCGGATCGATGATCCAGCGCCAATCAGTTTGCGCACCGTGATCGCCCGGTTCGCTGGCGCCGGATTCTTCGGCCAGAATACTGTGACGTGGATAGTAGGTTTTGATCCGATCGATGATCAGACGTTCGGAAGCGAGATCTGATTCAGTAACCAGATCGATTTCGCTTTTGTTACTGATTTCGATCTTGCGGCCGAAGCGTTCGGCCAGGAGGCGACCCGCATCGCGAGCAGTTTGAATGGCAAAGTCGAGCAAGTTTTCTCTGTGTCCTCTGTGGTGTGATTAGTTTTTACCACAGAGGACACGGAGGTACACAGAGGGGTGTCAATTCTTCTTCTCGTAATTCGGTTGCTCCTTATCGCGATAGATGAGTTTCGGCTTGCTGGTCTCTTCACCCTTTGCCGGTCCCCAAACAAGTTCGAACGAGTAGATGTTTCCGCTTTGGCCTTTGCGGTATTCGATCTCTTTGGTGCGCTGCACTTCGGCTTCGGCCCGCGTCGCATAATTGGCGTAAGAGACTTCGCCATTCAGGCGCACGTCTTGTTCCCCATAATCGAGAGAGAACCCGCGCGCTTCAAATGGATCCATCACATTGCGGCTGAAATACGGCATCACCTTCTGTTTGATAAGCGAGTACGTCGGCACGTCTTCCGGTTGCACGACGACATTCGACATATACCACCGGCGCTCCTCTGGGTTCTCGCTGCTGATCTCGACGCCTTTGCGATAGACCTTCGCTTCAACCTCGATAAAGAGATACACCGGATCCGGTGTGCGTGCCGCGATCACATGTCGGGTGACTGGCGACGGCCACCAGCACGAGAGCAGAAAGGCTGACAGAAAAGAGATTCGTTTGATAATCATTCGGCCTCCTGAAACGGGGCATTTCTAAGCTGATCGCGGCGGGTTGTCAAGCTAATCGAATGATATTAGCGCACCGTTACTGTGTTACTCAAAAAGACAGATGTCAGACGCGTAGCGGCGAAATGAGTTTAGCCGTGGCTTTCAAGCATGGTAACCAGTAACTCAACAATCTCGTCGCGTCAGCGACGAATGAAAGATCGGCGAACCGACTTGACGGCGCTGATTCAACCGTCGCTGACGCGACGCAATGCATTCCCGGCCCTCGTACCGGACCTTAGAAGGCCCGCCTAAAGTCAGGCGTCGCTCTGCGACGCTCTTTGGCTCACGCGAATCGTGCTGACCTCAGATCGATTTGACCAAAACAATAGACTGGATTTCCATCGTCGCTTAGAATGGCGCGACCTCGCAATCCGTAGACCAGGAGCAAACACTTGCGCAAAATATTTCAAC
>DASWQK010000136.1:0-22674 GCA_036403735.1 Pyrinomonadaceae bacterium | reverse complement strand
CGGCACGAGATCTTCGTGACACAGAACCATCAAGCGCAGCTTCTTGAACGTGTCGCCGTTCCTGGGTGCGTTTTTGGGGTGCCGCGGTTTCGACGCCGCTTTTTGATCGTCAGTTGTCATTAACTTCTGTTTGGAACGGAATGTTTGGAGTCCCGCCTTCAGGCGGCATCACTGGAAACTTGCGACGCCGCGTAAACGCGGAACTCCAAACCAAATTCACAACGCAATCCGGTAATAGCCTGAGTGCACGACGTTCATCGTCTGCACTGTCAACATGACCATCAAATGCCGCTTCAGTTGTTCATCGCGGCCGACGGCGCGCAGCTTCAGTTGTGTCGCGCGCGCAATCATTAACTCCAAAACATGATCTATGGCATAGCCATGCACGCCCGTGCCTTCAGAAACTAATTGTTGAATTTCCGGCGCGACTCGCCGTAGAAAAGACGCTGCCGTTCCGCGCGCGCGTTTGTTTGGTTCAGCAGAAAAGATTCGCCGCAGATCGTTATCAAGATAGGCGGGCCATTCGAAGGCATATTTTTTGCGCTTGCGATCGTAGTGTTCACGCAGGGTAATGCGGATTTCAGGCAGCGTCTCAATCTTGCGGCGCACGCGATTCCGCGGTCGAGTGCCGGCAACGCCGGTAAAAAGTTCGTCAACATACTCGATCTTTCGCAGGGCGGCCCAGCCGCGATACCGGCGCCGCCAGTTCGAACGTGGCTGTAGCCACACGGCAAACGTCTCGGCAAAATCTTCCGCCGGATGTGCCTGCGCATACCAGGCATCGAGATTCAAAACATAACGCCGGCTGTTCGGTTTCGGTTTGTAGGACGGCGGGTACTTTTGCGCGAACGATCCGAAAGTGCGGATCCATTGCCGCTTGAAATGCAGCCGGAACGCGTTGTCGAGCGCGTGGCCCGCTTCATGACGCAGGATACGCATGCATTCAACATCGGTGCCGCCTTCGACTTCGCGCATGAATTTGCGCTCGAGTTTCATCAGCCGCGGATGCGCCAGATAAAACGGAATCGCAAAGCCGGGCACGCCGTCGGGCGTGAACCACTCGGCCGACAACCACACGTGCGGCTTGAAGCGAATGCCGCGATCGTTCAGCTCGCTGTACAGACGTTTGATGTTGGTTTCGAGGAACGATCCTTTGATTCGGATCGGCAAATCGCAGATGCGAGTGTCGAGTAGTCGCTCATCAGAAATCAGACTCCACTTGAATCGCGTCGGCACGGAATCGAATTGTAACTAGGTTGAGAGTTGCGCGCTAGCGTTTTGTGCGCATGACGATTGCCGGAGCATCGCTATCGATCACTGTGCAGGTATACCCATGCGTTCGTCTGCGACTCTAATCGGACCAGCACACGCTCGTAGTCAGCGGTACTTTCATACTCATCGGCCTGTTCAAGTTCCCGTGTCTTTACCGTGAACACGGTACCTTCCACGACATCTGACGCAGCACCTGTGGACTGAATATTACGATGATGTGGTTCGCCGGTTGTGGCCATCAGCTGGTGATGACTAATCGGAATCATGTTGATGCGATATCCGATCAAGCGATCCGCCTTTCCCTCCAGTCTTCGACCAAACGTCGCAAGTTGGACTTCCTCTGATTGCAGAGTGCCGTAAGAGAAAAGATTCTCGGTGTGATCGCGACGCGGAATTGATCTCATCGCCTTGTGATTCCACTCCATCAAAACATGTGATCCAGTTCGTGCTGTCTCTTCGAAGCCCAGGCTGCGATAAAGATTCACCGCGCGATTAATGATGTGAGTACGCAGGCGAACCGGGACCTCCTTCAAGATCGCCTGTTCGATAACGTCTCGCAGGATATGAGTTCCGATGCCGCGACCCTGAAAGTCAGGATCGATGACGAGCTCGTGAAGGTAGAAACAATCGTCCCGGCTTTCAATGGATGTATAGCCGCAGCGCACATCAACCCACAAAACGATTTCGTGATCAGCTGCGGACCATGCATCCGCGAATAATTTGTCCTGTGTTGATTCATCCCAGGGTCCATACTGGCGCTCTATTACATCGCGATAAGCGCGGTGATGTACCGAGCGGGCAAAGTCTGTGTCGGCGATCGTTGCAGGGCGTCTGGATATCGTCATCGGTTACCAGCCATCGCTCTGCTATCCGACCGTCTTTGTCAGGAGAATACGGAAACGCAGGCTTTCGCCTCCCCCGGCTCGGTCGAACCGCTCGATCAACTTGCCGCCGTTGGTTTCGATCACGCGCTGAGAGGGACTGTTGTCTGCATCAGCGACTAACTCGACGTGCGCCAGGCCCTCATCTCTTGCCTGCGGGAGCAGCAACCGCAAGGCGCGCGTGGCGTATCCACGCCGCCGCTTCCAAGCGACGACCGAGTACCCAATATGTCCCTTGCAATACGGAGGCAGGTCCGTAGTGCCTGGCTGCCAACGCAGACTAATCGCGCCACAGAATTCTCCATCCCACATCCATCGCGTGTATCCCGGCAGACGAGGCACCTCGCGACCGTCAGGCAGGATCACGGGCGGCCCTTTGGCTTCTCGATCGATCTGCTCAGAGAGAAAGCGATCAGGATCCTCGGCAATTCGGGCGAGATGGTCACCGGCGGCTTCTGGCCGACGGTTGTCCGGCGACCAGCCTTTCTGAAGTGCCTGTACATAGCCGGGCAGGTGCTCGGCGGCAGGCCAAACCAATTCCATGGTCTGAATTAACATTGATTATCTGAAGGCCCGGCAAGCGATTTCGTAGTCGCACGCGATTACATTAGTAGACCTATGAAGTTGAAATGTGTTGTCCGAAGGTTATCCAGAATCGGTTCAAGTCCCGGATGATGAACTCTCGCATGCCATAGAAAGTGTCGTGGAGCCCTTCGACGATCTCCACCTGATCCCTGAGGTTGTGGAAAATCTCATCAACGTTGTCGGCATAGACGTACAGGTCAACCTCACGGCGTCGCAGTCCGCTTGGCTGGCCGCCAGAATTGAACATCACCTCTGTGTTTCCAAATGACAGAATCGCAAAACTGAGTCCATTACCACCGTCATCGTAGTTGTCGCATACCGTGAAGCCGATAGCTTGGTACCAATCGACGGTCGCACGCACATCCGGCACGTGAATCATGGGCACAACTTTCTTAGGCATCTATTCCTTCCTTGACCGAAACAATTGTTGCCGAACGATTTCCCGGACCAGGCTTTATCGTTTCTTCGCGGTCGGCTTCGGTTTCAAAGTCTTGGCGTAAGCGAAACTCATCGCGAGATATTTCTGCAGCTCTTTTGTCTTTGCCAGCAGCGCGTCCGGCACCGCCACGTATTCTTTCATCACCACTCCGTACGCTTCGAACAAAGCAGTCTTGTGCTTCTTCACAAACTTAGCTCGTTCGTCTTCAGGAAGCCGTAAAGCCAGTCTTCCGTCAGGGCTGTGCAGGAGCGAAAACATGTTGCCGTTGATTGAAGTATAGGGATTGTCCGCGCCTTTGCGTTCGATATCAGGAATGGTCGCGACTAACTTTTCGTAAAGCGCAATTTTCTCGGGCGCGATGCGACTTTTCTTTTTGGTGCTCATGATCTCTCCCTACGAAGATTGCTGAAGATAGTCTGGGCCGACGCGTCAGATTATTTTATCGAATTACCAAAAACACAACAGAGCCGCAAGGCACGTGGCCTCGCGACTCTGTCGTTCAGATCATTCGTTACTTTAAAACGAAAATCGTTCGTTGGGGGGAACGAATTACTGCTTATTGAAGACCAGCGTCGAATCAGTCGGGCCGCCGCGGCCGCCTTCGCTGTGGACCACGGCCGTCAGGGTCTTGCCGTCGCCAGCGAGCGAAAGCTTCTGCGACGTAGTGCTCACACGGTCGGGGCCTCCGTCTTGTCCGGGGAACGTGCTCTTGCGAGCGAGTTCCAGAGTGCCGCCGGTCCAGGTTGCTTTCAGCGAAATTTTGCCCTGGCCCATTTCCGCATTTGTTTCGGTGCCGTCGAGGTTAAAAACAGCTGGAGGGGGAGGGCCGCCGGGACCACGTCCACCGCCGCCGCCTGCACCAGCGCCGCCACCTGCACCACCGCCCCCACCTGCGCCGCCGCCGCCACCACCCGCTGGTGGCTGACCGCCTTCGACCTTCGGGTCGATCTGAATGGTCTTGTCAGTTTGGGTGACTGTCCACGTAACTTTATCCGCGCCCTGCATGCGCTGCGACAGACCCTGGCTCTTGGTTTTGTCCAAGGTCCAGGTGCCGGCGAAGCTCGCCTTTTGGGCGCTGGCCGCGACGACGACGAGCAAAAATGCGGTCGCCAACCCGGCAATCAGAAATATTCTCTTCATTCTAAAAATCCTCCGTTAGTTTGTTCGCTATTGTTCGCGAGAGCGCGATTAGTTGCGAGTTCGGTAATCTAAGACGCGCGCGTGGTGCGCCTGGTTACGATAATTATCGGGAATCCCACCTGTCGGGCCAGCCAGAGAGTAAACGGCTGAGCCGCGACGTCAAACTCACCCGAAAGCGCAAAGCCTCAGGAAATGCCGCTCTTATGGTCGCGCCGCGGCGCTGCTGCTCTTTCGCCAGAAAGAATCCAAACGCTTGCCGCCGACAGTCTGTAACAGGCTTAAGATTCCCATGTATCCATAACCAAAACAGAACAGCAGTAGGAACGCGATGGGACCCCACATGTGCATGCGAATCGCATAGGCGATCGCGAACACAAAATAGATCGCGAAGCTCAATTCGAGCAGCGGCAGCCAACCATGCTTTCGTTTGTACTTCTTGCGCTTCCAGGATTCATCATCAGTTTTTTCCACGCGATACTTGGGCGTGCGCACGAAATCTGATTTCACTCCCATTAAGGCTTCAAGCACGGCGCGCGCGTTTGAAAACGCAAGACCAATTCCCAGTCCCATCACCAGCGGCAGGTGCAACATGCGCGAACCGCGCTTTATGTTGAGATACCAAACTGCCGAGCCGTAGAACAACACGACTGAAACTGTCGAGAAGAAAAGCAGCGGTACGTCCAACATCATCAATTGATGCAGACCCTGATTGTAGCGAACCAGCAGCAGAGGAAATTGCATGAAGCTGGCAACGATCATCAGCGGATAACTGATGTTGCCGGTCAGCCGGAAAAACATTTCAAGCTTTACGCGCAACGGCAGGTCCGCGTACCAGATGCGCCGGTACAGCTTGAACCAAACTTGCAGCACGCCTTTGGCCCAGCGACGTTGCTGTGCTTTGAACGCATTTACCTCTACCGGAATTTCCGCAGGCGCTTCTTCATCAAGCAGATAAACGAATCGCCAACCCATCAACTGTGCGCGAAAACTTAGATCGGTGTCTTCGGTGAGCGTGTCATGCTGCCAGCCACCGCTCAACTCGATCGCCTCGCGCCGCCAGATTCCGGCCGTGCCGTTGAAGTTGAAAAAATTTCCGGTGCGATTGCGCGTCGTTTGCTCGATCACAAAATGGCCGTCGAGCATGATCGTCTGCAAGCGCGTCAGCAAATTGTACGAGCCGTTGATGTGCGCCCAACGCATCTGCGCACAACCCACAATCGGATCGGTGAAGTGATGAACAAGCTTGCGCAGGAAGTCCGCCTTGGGAACAAAGTCCGCATCGAAGATCCCGATCAATTCGCCCTTCGCGGTCTTCATTCCGTTTTCCAAAGCGCCGGCTTTGAATCCGGTGCGATCGCCGCGATGAATATAGTGAATGTCGAAACCCTGCGCCGCATAATTCTCGACCGTCGCGCGCGCGATATTCACCGTCTCGTCGGTTGAATCATCGAGCACCTGAATCTCGAGGCGATCGCGCGGGTAATCGATTTCAGCGACCGCCTTGACCAAACGCTCGACGACGTACATCTCGTTAAAGAGCGGAAGCTGCACGGTGATGTGCGGCAAAATGTCTTCCGCGAAAGTGTCTTTCGCTTTGGGTGGGAAACGCGAGTAGCGCCAGAATTCGATCACCTGCTTGACGCGATAGACGCCATAGATCGCGAGCACCGTGAGAATGCCGAAATAAATGATCAGCACAGTCCAATCGAAAGCGTCGAATTGGTAAAGCGGACTGATGTTCGCCGCGGTCTTGTACATCGAGTCGCAGTAACTCGGCATGTCGGTGCAGAGATACCCGTTCAGCGGCGGCGGGCAATACCAACCGTGGTCCAGGCACTGCTGGACCCAATCGGCTGGTGCGGTGATTAGAGCTAACACGGATTTGTAAGATGAAACCTTCGCGGAAAATTCAGGCGTGGCATTCTAACGTAGGTTAGAGCTCACTCAAAACTGCGAGCGACAGTGTCAGAAGCCCGCGCATCAGCAAGGGCTGGTTTCCCAAGTGGCCCTCCCTGACGGTCGGGCTTCTGACACTTACGGCCGTCACAAATCATATTCTGCTCAATCTCCACCATCGTTCAGAATGAATATCCGAGCCGTTCAGGCTGACGTGGCGGATTTGGCTGCGCAAGAAAATCCATCATTTTCCTGAGGAATCATGGTTTCTCGAGTGCGGAACAGGCCTTGCGCTCGTGCGGGTGGGTCTTCCCCTATGACTCGACCATGACCCGTACCCGAATCAGTCAAGTTTATCTTTGGATCATCACAGCTGCCGGCGCCGCGGCATTGCTGTTTTCATGCGCGCGCCTCTCGCGCGACCAGGTTGATATTCGCTTCCTGCTGCTGGCCCTCGCCACGATCCTGATTGGTCCCCGCCTCAGCATTCCGATCCCTAAAGTCAAAGCACACATCTCGGTCTCAGACACTTTCATTTTCTTATCGCTGCTGTTGTTTGGCGGCGAGGTAGCGATCCTGCTGGCGACCGCTGAAGCCGTCTGTTCCTCAGCGCGGATCGGGCGACAGCCGCGCACGCATTTCTTTAATGCCGGCGTCATGGCCTGCGCGACGTTCATGACAGTTTGGACGTTGCGTTTGTTGTTCGGCGACACGCTCAAAGTCCACGATTTCTATTCTTCGAATTACCTGGTGCTGCTGTGCACGATGGCGGTCGTCCAGTATTTGGTGAACTCGCTATTGGTAGCAGCGAACTCAGCGCTGAAGACTGATGAGGCCATCTGGCGATCGTGGAGCAAGAATTTTCTGTGGACGTCGATCACCTACTTCGCTGGAGCTTCGGCGGCCGGCCTCATCGCCCGCTTCATTGGTAACATCGGCTTCTTTGCGTTCAGCGCGACTATCCCGATCATCGCGATTGTTTACTTCACCTATTGGACTTATATGAAAAACGTCGAAGGCGCAGCCGCCCAGGCCGAGCAAGCGCGCCGTCACGTTGAGGAACTGAATCGCCACATCGCCGAGCAGGAACGGATCAGTAAAGCTTTGCGCGAGACGGAAGAGCACTTTCGCAACGCGTTTGACTACGCGGCAATTGGAATGGCGCTCGTGTCGCCACAGGGAGCGTGGCTCCGCGTGAATCGATCGCTTTGTACGCTGCTTGGATACACAGAACACGAAATGCTCGAGTCGAATTTTCAAGCTGTAACCCATCCGGAAGACATCGGCAACGATCTCGCCAATCTCTATCGATTACTACAAAGCGAGACTCCGACTTGTCAGGTTGAAAAGCGTTACGTCCATCGTGACGGCGAAGTTGTGTGGGCCTTGAACAGCGTATCGCTCGTGCGCGACGCCGACGAAAAGGCGGCGCATTACATCTTTCAGATTCAAGACATGACTGAACGCAAACGGGCGGAAGCTGCTTTGCAGAGTCTGTCACTCATCGACGAGTTAACCGGACTTTATAACCGGCGCGGGTTCCTCGCCGTAACTGAGCAACACGTGGCGGCGATTCGACGAGACAAGAAAGTCCCGATCGTGGTGTACGCGGATCTTGACGGCTTGAAAGAGATCAATGATTCGTTTGGTCACCACGAAGGCGATCGCGCGTTGGCCGGTGCGGCTGAGATCCTGAAAGAGACATTTCGCAGTTCGGACATTCTGGCGCGGCTGGGCGGTGATGAATTTATTGTGCTGGCTGCCATCACTCAGGACGAAAGCGCTGAATTATTGACGCGCCGTTTGCAGGAACAATTTGCTATCAGCAATACGCTCAACGGCCGGTCTTATGATCTTTCGGTCAGCGTCGGCGTCGCGCATTTCGGCGATGACGATCGCTATTCGATCGAGGAGTTGATGGCCCAGGCCGATCACGCGATGTACGAAGATAAGCGACGCAAACCCTCCCGCCAGAACTATCCCCGCGAGTTCAGCCGGCCGCGTATGGAAGCCGTTGCGTAGTAGCGCAGTCAACCCGCGCAGCGGGTGTCAGCATAAAGCCTGGGGCGTAAGTGACAGGTAAACTACGAACAAACAAACCGGAGCCCGCGGGGCGGGCGGCAGCCTTAATGCGTTGAGGCTATCGCCCGCTTCGCGGGCTCAACTAGTTTTGTGATGCCTTCTATCCTGGGGCTTGCGCCCCAGGCTTTACGCTGTCATGCGCTTCGCGCATTTCCAACAACGCTGATCGCCTGGCGCTGTCAACGATAAAAACTTCAGCTCTTCACGTACCCGTTACGCTACAATCCTCGCCTTGCGCGATCGGGTTCACTCTTCAGAAGCCAACTTCGGATCTCGCTGGCGAACGCTGGCGCTACTCGCGATCGCCGAACTGCTCGGCATGTCCCTGTGGTTCAGCGGGTCCGCGGTCGTGCCCGCGTTAACCAGAGAATGGCGCCTCAGCGAAACGGCTGCTGGTTGGTTGACACTATCTGTGCAAATCGGATTCGTCGTGGGCACGCTCTTGAGCGCCCTCTTTAATCTTCCGGATATCATCAGTCCGCGACACCTGTTCACGCTTACGGCGATTTGCGGCGCGATCGCCAACACCGCATTTGGATGGTTCGCGCATAGCGCCTCAGTCGGAATAACTCTGCGGTTTTTAACCGGCATGTTTCTCGCCGGAGTCTATCCGCCGGCGATGAAAATTCTGGCGACCTGGTTTCGTCACGGCCGCGGACTGGCGCTCGGAGTTTTGGTTGGCGCGTTGACGCTCGGCAAGGCGACGCCGTATCTGATCAATGGAGTCGGCAGTTACAACTGGCGCACCAACGTCACGTTCGTTTCATTGCTCGCCGTCATGGGCGGAGTGGTCGTGCTTCTATTCGTAAGCGATGGCCCATTCGCGCTGCCTGCGGCCCGATTCGATCTCACCCAGGCCGGCAAAGTTTTTCGCAATCACGGCGTGCGACTCGCTAATCTCGGCTACCTCGGTCACATGTGGGAGCTGTACGCAATGTGGACGTGGATTCCATTCATGATTCGCGCGAGCTTGTCCGCCCGCCACAGCAGTAGCGCTCTTGCCGAAGTAGGATCGTTTGTAGTGATTGGATGTGGGGCAGTTGGCTGTGTCGTCGCCGGTCTCATCGCCGATCGAGTTGGCAGGACGATCGTTACCTCGGTGGCGATGGCGATTAGTGGCAGTTGTTGCCTGGTCATCGGATTATTCTTCGGCGCGAATCCGATCGCCCTCTTGATCGTAGCGGCGATTTGGGGCGCGAGCGTCGTGGCTGACTCAGCACAATTTTCGGCCTGCGTGACTGAACTCGGCGATCCGCAATACATCGGCACGGCGTTGACTCTGCAAACGTGTCTGGGATTCTTATTGACGACGATTTCGATCGAGTTGATTCCGCGCGTAGAGAAACTCGTCGGTTGGCGATACGCGTTCGTGATTCTGGCGCCGGGACCGCTGTTTGGCGTGCTGTCGATGCTGAGATTGCGTGGCCTGCCGGAAGCGGAAAAGATTGCACATGGACGAAAATGAAGTCAGTACCACCTGCGTAAGCAGGCGGGTTAAGGACTCATTTTGCGAGATCGAATGTTTGATCCATCCGCTTACGCGGATGGTACTGACTGCGCGCCGCAAGCTAACAGCTTGCGCTACATAGTTGCAGTCCTCTCGTTCTGAGCGTTTAATATGCGAAAGAAATGATCGGCGCGAAACTTGGGAATTACCGTATCCTCGAGAAGATTGGCGCCGGTGGTCAGGGAACAGTTTACAAAGCGACCGACACCAAGCTGGGTCGCGCTGTCGTCATTAAGGTCCTACCGCCGGAATTAACTGTTAAAGCAGCCAACCTCAAACGTTTTGAGCGCGAAGCACGTCTGGCTTCGGCGCTTGATCATCCGAACATCTGCACGATTTTCGACCTCAACGACCTCGAAGGCGTTCACTTCATCGCGATGCAGTACGTTGAAGGCAAGAACGTGCGCGAACTTGTCAATGGGCGTCCGCTCGACCTACGCAGCGCACTATCGATTACTATTCAAGTCGCCGACGCGCTCTCCGCGGCCCACGAGCGCGGCATCATTCATCGCGACATCAAAGCCGGCAACGTGATGGTCAACCCGGTCGGGCAAGTGAAGATTCTCGATTTTGGTTTGGCAAAGTTGGTGGACGACAGCGCGAGCCCGGGCGGCATTCACCACACTGATCTGACTGAAGTCGGCATTCCCTACGGCACGGCGACCTACGCTGCTCCGGAACAAGCGCGAGGCGAACGGGTCGACGCGCGCGCCGACATTTTTTCCACCGGCGTTCTGCTCTACGAAATGTTGACCGGCACCTGGCCGTTCCAGGGAAAGACCAGCGTCGACGTGCGGCACGCGGTCTTGCATGAAGATCCGCGGCCACTAAGCGAAACGCGACCCGGCGGCGCGCCCTGGCAACTGCAGGCGATCCTCGATCGCGCGATGGCTAAGGAACCAAAGCAGCGCTATCAAAAAGTCGGCGAGATGCGCGATGACTTGCGCACGGTGTTGCGCGAAATTGAAGCCGGTGGGGCGCAAACCTTCGAGGCCATTACCCCCATAGCGCCGAGGCACATGGCGGGCACCGGCCGCATGGGCCGCGCGGTGCGTTGGTTGCGCGGCATCACGGGCGAACGCAGCTCTCAACAAAGGATCTCGACGTCCGAACAATCGTCTGCGCACGAAACACCGGTCACCAGCGTCGGCGATCACGAGCGCAAGAGCATCGCGATCCTTCCTTTCAAAAACGTCAGCAACGATCCGGAATCAAGTTTTTACGAATTCTCACTGGCGGACGCGGTGATCACTGAACTCGCCCGCGTGCGCTCGCTCATCGTGCGGCCCTCTTCGGAAATCGCTAAGTACCAGGGCGTGCAAGTAGATCCGCGGCAGGCCGGCCGCGACATGAGCGTCTCAGCCGTGCTGTCCGCAGGTTTCCTCCGCGGTGGCAATCGCATTCGCGTGACCGCCCAACTGGTTGACGTCGCCTCAGGCGATTTGCTTTGGAGCGATCGCATCGACGCGGATGCCACTGACATCATCAGCGTTCAGGACACGATCACGCAGGAGATCTGCGAGGGCTTGCGACTCGAGTTGTCTTCAGACGAAAAAGATCGTCTGGTCCAACAAGCGACTGCGAATGCCGAAGCCTACGAAGAGTATCTGCGCGGTCGCGATGCGTTGGGCCGTTACGTCTATCACACGGTCGCGCGCGTCGACATCGATCAGGCCATCGAACATTTCGAGCGCGCCGCTTATCTCGATCCGTCGTTTGCGTTGACCCACAGCGCGCTGGGCTCTGCTTACGCCAGTCGCGTCATGAAAGGCTTTGGCGAGCCGGAAGATCACACACTCGCGCGCGAAGCTTTTGATAAAGCGCTCACGCTCGATCCGCGCTTGATTGAACCGCGGATGAACATGATCTTCATTTATCTGTCCAGCGGCGAGAAAGCGAAAGCACGCGCGGCTGCGGATGAATTGAAGCGCGAAGCGCCGAACGATGCCAGCATCCATTTCATTCGGGGGATCGTGGCGCGTCTGGATGGTGATTACGACAAGGCCATGCGCAGCCTCGATCGAATGCTGCGTTTGAATCCCGCTGAGCGCGTGGTCGTCGCCTACAATCGCGCGCGGCTGCTGACGTACCAGGGTCGCTATGACGAGGCGCTGGCCGAACTCGATCAGGGCGCCGCAGTCGAAGCTGATCATCCGCTGATCAAAACTTTTCGTGCGCGCGCGCTCTATTATCGTGGTGACGTAGTGAAAGCCGCTGAGATTCTCGAACAGGTTTTGGAGAATCAGCCGCAGCTCGACGGCATTCGTCCCATCTATGCGACGTTTCTCAGCGCGCTCGGCTTTAATGAAGAAGCGCGCGCGCAGCTCACCGATGAAGTAAAGAAAACTGCCGACACCGATCACGACGTCGCGTACTGGCTGGCATCGGCGTACGCGATGGAAGGCGAGCGCGATGAAGCTTTGAAGTGGCTGCGCCGCGCGATTGAGTTAGGAAACGAAAACCGGCCGTGGTTCGAGACTGATAAGAATTGGGATTCGCTGCGAGAAGATCCGGAGCATCAAAGAATTATTGGATCGATCAGCACGCCGGCGACGGAAGAAGCGGAAGAGCATTGACACGATTAACAGGATTTACAAAACAAGAAAAGTCAGTAAATCTAATCTGCTTTTTCGTAATCATGTTCATCTTGTAAATCCTGTCTATATCACTCGTATCTCAAACACTCAATCGGATCCAGACGCGCGGCTTTGCGCGCCGGCCAGACGCCGAAAATCAGGCCTATCGCCACGCTGACCGTCAATCCCGAGATCACGGCCCACAAAGGAATTGAGGAAGGCAGGCTCGGGATCAGGAGCCCGATAAGTTTGCTGATGCCGATGGCCGCCAGTACGCCAATCACGCCGCCCAGAAAAGTCAGCGTCATCGCTTCAAATAAGAACTGACTGGTAATATCTCGCCGGCGGGCACCGAGGGCTTTCCGAACTCCAATCTCTGCGGTGCGTTCAGTGACGCTTACCAGCATGATGTTCATCACACCGATCCCGCCCACCATCAAACCCACCGATGAGATTGCAATCGCGATGATGCCGATCATGCCGAAGATGCTGTCGAACTGGGTGATGAAAGCGTCTGCTGTCTTAACGTCGAAGTTGTTCGGCTCTGAGAATCCCACGTGCCGGCGGGTGCGCAAAATCTCCTCGATCTGATTGACTGCCTCCGGCAAACGTCCCGACTTCGCGCGCAGCACCACCAGCAGGAACCTCCGGCCAGGGGCGACCTGGAGTCCCGTGCGAAAGGGAACGAAAACCGCGTTGTCCTCTTCGTTCTCACCGAAGACGGTCGTCTGACGCTTTGCCAGGACACCGATGATCTCCCACGCATAGCCACCCATCTTTACCCGGGTTCCGACGATGCCACTTTCCTGATCGGGAAAGAGAGCTGCCGCGGCGTTGACACCGATAACCATCACATTGCGGCGGTTGAGATCGTCCTGCTCAGAGATGAAGCGCCCTTCCTTCAATGCCGCGTTGTGGATGTCTGCGTGATTGGCGGTGACACCCGTCGTGTTGCCGCGCCGGTAGGTCCTGTTGTTGACCTTAATCGTGTCGTCAAAGCCGCAACTGTTACAGCCAATGTTCGCCGACTCGAGCGCCATTGTCTCAACCGCAGAGGCCTGTTGGGCGATGGCTTCGCCGTCCTCCGGAGTTAGCGGCTTACGGGCCCGCTCTGACTGGTCACGCTCACCAACCCGCGGCCCGGTCGTCAGGTGGAAAACGTAGATATTGTTGGTGCCGTACTCCTCGACCATGTGGACGATGTTGGCTCGGAGACCAGTGAGAATCGATGCGACAACGATGGCGACCAGCACGCCAATGACTATCCCGAGTACCGTGAGCGCGCTGCGGAACTTGTGCCCACGGACGCTGTCGAGCGCCATCATGAGCGTTTCGCGCGGAAACATTCCAGGTAACTTCAGTTTCATTTGAATCGAAATCTCTTGATCCGTTTAGAGGCGGGCTACTGCCCGTCTTTCGATCATGGCAATCAGGCGGGCGGTAGCCCGCCTCTAAACAATCATTAAGTAGTCCTGGTCAACGCGATAATCGGATCGAGCCGCGATGCTTTGAATGCCGGATAAATGCCTGCGACCATGCCCACCGCGGTCGAGACGCCGAGCGCCAACACGATATACCCGACAGTAATCGTCATCGTGATGGGGGTAAGAACCGTTACTCCCCAGGAGATACCGGCTGCGGCGACCAGCCCCAGCACGCCCCCGAGCGCGCACAGCATCGATGACTCGATCAGAAACTGAGAGAGTATTTGCTTGCGCCGGGCGCCGAGCGCCTTACGCAAACCGATCTCGAACGTGCGCTCGGTGACCGAGACCAGCATGATGTTCATTACGACAATGCCACCGACGACGAGCGCGATCAGGGTGATGGGCGTCACGACCAGTGCGATGGCGCCCGTGAATTGATCGATCTGGCCGCTAAGAGTTTCAGTGTTGACGAGGCCAAAGTCGTCCTCTTCGCTTCCGATCAGCGCGTGATAATTACGCAGCGCGAGGCGCGCGTCCTCGATTGTAGCGAGGAAGGTCGAGCGCTGCTTTCCCTTTCCGTGGATTTGCAAATCGAGGTTGCGTCCATAAATACGCTGAAAAGTCGTCAGCGGGATATAGACATGCTTGTCGATCAGCTCGCCGAAGATGGGACCGCGCCTCTCTTCAACGCCGATGATGCGCATAGGCAAGCCGGCCACCTTGAACTCTTTACCAACCGGATCAATGTCCGGGTAGAACTTGTCCTTGATGTCCGCGCCGAGGACCACGACGAGTTTGCCGTGCGACACCTCTTCAGGCTGGATGAAGCGGCCGTCCGACATGGTCTTGTCTTCGATCTCGGCCATGTTGGCGGTTACTCCGAAGATCACTCCACCGAAGAAGGTCATGCCGTCCTGCTCGAACTTCGTCCCCCGGCCCGCTTCCGCCCCGACCGCGGTGCAGGTCTCGCAGTATTGCTGCAGCCACTCCATGTCCTCCCACTTCAGTTGCTTGTTACGACGGTTCATGCGCTCTAAATCTTCTTCTGACAACTCGCCCTGACTGGCCATGCGCGCGATCATGAAATGGTTCGAGCCAAGTATCTTGGACATCTTATCGACGACATAAGTGTTGAGCCCGGAGATGGCCGCGCCAACGACCACCACCGAAGCCACGCCGATGATGATGCCGATCAAAGTCAGGAAGGCGCGCAGCTTGTGAGCCAGAATAGATTGCAGCGCGATCCGCGCAGAATCGGAATAGACTGAAAAGAGATAACGCATGATGGAACAGTCCGAGATTCAGTACGACCGGCCACGATGAAAAGTTTGGACAAGATCGACCGACAAAGTCCCACTTGGAAAGACGTTTGAGGTGGGTGATTTATTAACGGAAGGGATGGGTAGGTCTGAGTGCCGTAGGCACTAAATGTTTATAGCACCAGACACAAGCCAATCAGACGAAGCCCATTTATGGGCGAAATAGTATTTCGCTCCTGCGGAACTCCGAACAATTTGTCTAATGCTGTAGCTATAAACATTTCGCCGCTCTGCGGCGAAGTCACTCAGCGGGATAACCATCCGGATGGGCCTGCAACCAATCCCACGCCGACTGAATGATCAACTTCAAATCCTGAAATTTTGGGGACCATCCAAGTTCGCGTTTGATCTTCTGTGAGCTCGCGACGAGCATCGCCGGATCGCCGGCACGACGTGGCCCGATGCGCGTGGCAATTTCTCGACCCGTGACTTGCTGCGCCGCATCTATCACTTCTTTCACGGTATAGCCGTCACCGCCGCATCCCAGGTTATAGATCGCGCTGCGTTCATTAAGGATGTCGAGCGCCAGAATGTGCGCCCGGGCCAGGTCGATTACGTGAATGTAATCGCGCACACAGGTGCCGTCGCGCGTCGGGTAATCGTCACCGAAGATCTGCACGTCGGCACGCGTCCCGTTTGCCGCCTGCAGCACGAGTGGAATCAAGTGTGTTTCAGGATCGTGTTGTTCGCCGAACTGCCTGCTCGCGCCGGCAGCGTTGAAGTAGCGAAGACTTGCGTAACGTAAGTTGTAAGCATTCTCGTACCAGTCGAGCGCGCGCTCAAACGCGAGCTTGGATTCGCCGTAGGGATTCGTCGGGTTTGTCGCATCCGTTTCTTCGATCGGTTGCTTCTCCGGCTCACCATAGGTCGCAGCCGTCGAAGAGAAAACCAGCTTGAGCACGCCGCACTCGCGCATTGCATCGATCAACTTCAATCCGGCGACAACGTTGTTCTCGTAGTATTTCGCGGGCTGCTCGACCGATTCACCGACGAGCGAATGCGCGGCCATGTGAATTACAGCTTCGACTTGATTGTCTTTGAGGGCGCGTCGCAACGCGTCGCCGTCCATTAGATCGGCTTGCACGAATTTCGCGCGTGGATTGACCGCAGCCCGGTGACCCTTGACGAGGTTATCCAACACAATCGTCTCGTGGCCGTCGTTCAAAAGCTCTTCGGTCACGACACTGCCGATGTAGCCCGCGCCGCCGGTGACCAAAATCTTCATCTATTGAATGAATCCTTTCTTGACCAGCCATTCATGCACGACATTTTTCTTATCGCGCTTCGCGCCATCGACTTCGTAATTTAGTTTGCGCATTTCGTCAGTCGAGATTGCTCCGGCGAGTTTGGTCATGACAGTCTCGAGATCGGTATTCGATTGCACATCTTTGCGTACAATGAAGACCGCTTCGTATGGCGGAAAGTAACGTCGGTCATCTTCCAACTGGACCAGATCCAGCGCCGCAATTCTACCGTCTGTCGAGTTTCCCGCGATCATATCGACCTGGCGCGACGCGAGCGCGGTGTAAGTCAAATCGAGCGACATGTCGCTGACACCAGCAAATCGTAAAGCGTACGCGCGCGAAAATCCGTCATAGCCGTCTGCCCGCACCATGAAATCGTGCCCGAATCCCGCATGCCATTGCGTCGCGTACTTTGCCGCGTCCGATATAGTTCGTAGATTGAGGCGGCGTGCATCTTCGCCGCGCACCAGAATCGCAAACGTGTTATCGAAACCGAGGGGCGGACTAATCCAAAGGTGGAATTGGCTGTTGTATTCGGTCTTGACCTGATCGTAAACAGCCTTCGGATCGGTGATCGGCTGGTGATGAAGAATCGCCGTGAAGGCCGTGCCCGTGTACTCAGGATAGAGATCGATCTGACCGCCGACGAGCGCGCTGTGCGCCAGGTTCCCGCCGAGATCAAAACGACGATCGACTTCGACATTCTGCGCTTCCAACATCTGGGCCGCGATTTCAGCCAGCAGGATCGATTCGGTGAAGTCTTTTGAGCCAACTGTGACGTGTCCGCGATTCGCCGGCGCCGTCGAGCGAGCGCGGAGACCACGCCAACTGACAAAACCGATCGTCATCAACACTAAGGCTGCGATCAGCCAAACAAGAATGCGCCTCGATCGCTTGCCGGTCCGCTTGGCCGATGTATCAAACCGCTTTTCGATCACGCCGATACCAAAATCAGCAATCAAAGCCATCAGCGCCGACGGCACCGCACCGGCCAGCAGCAAGCGATTGTCGTTCAAGCGCAGGCCGCGAAAAATATATTCACCCAAACCTCCGGCGCCGACTTCGGCGGCAATAATTGCGACACCGATGGTAATGACGACCGCCACGCGCACGCCGGTGAGGATGACGCTCATCGCGAGCGGCAGTTCGACTTGCAGCAAGACTTGCCGGTCCGTCATGCCCATGGCGACGGCGGCTTCGCGCACCGATTTGTCGATCCCGAGAATGCCCGTGACCGTGTTGCGAATAATCGGCAGCAGCGCATAGAAGACCAGCGCCACGATCGCCGTGCGTGGGCCAATGCCGCCGATAAAGGGAAGCGGGATCAGAAAACCGAACAGGGCTAGACTGGGAATTGTCTGCATCACGTTGGCGATTGCCAGCACCGGCGCGCGCAGGCGCTGGCGTCGGGTGATCAGAATACCAACCGGCAAAGCAATCGCGACGGCGATCGCGATTGAGATGAAGACCAGCCAGAGGTGCTGCCCGATGTGCGACAGAATGTCGGCCCAGTTGGCTTTGAGGAATTCGATCATTAAATGTGTCAGAACCGCCTGCGGTAGCGGGCGGTTGATCTCGGATTGCCAGGCCGCTCAATTCGGAAACATCAACCGCCCGCTACCGCACGCGGTTCTGACAATGTCTCCAAATAGGCTCGTGCTAATTTATTCTCAGACTTCACAAACCCTTTTGGCTCTTCCAGCAAAACGATTTGTCCTTTATCCATCAGCGCGATCCGCGATCCCAGCTGCAACGCTTCGCGCACATCGTGCGTGACGAAGATGACAGTTTTTTTCAGACGCGATTTCAACTCGGCAAATTCTTTTTGCAGCGAAGCGCGCGTCAATGGGTCGAGCGCGCCAAATGGTTCGTCCATTAATAAGAGTGGCGGGTCGGCCGCGAGCGCGCGGGCCACCCCGACGCGTTGCTTTTGTCCACCCGACAGCTCGCGCGGATATCGATCGACGAATTGCTTTGGTTCGAGACCAACGAGCAACAATAATTCGCTTACTCGATTGGCAATTCGATCGTGGTCCCATTTTTCCAGGCTCGGAACCAGCGATACATTTTCGGCGACCGTGAAATGTGGAAACAATCCTGCTTCCTGAATGACATACCCCGTCCGCCGCCGCAGGCGAATCACGTCCCACTCAGTGGTTGCTTTACCTTCGACCAGAATTTCGCCGGCAGTCGGCGTCAACAATCGATTGACCAGACGCAGCGTGGTGGTCTTTCCGCAACCAGACTCGCCGAGCAGCACGAGTGTCTCGCCTTGCGTCACTTGCAGACTTAATCGATCGATGATGGGACGACCGCCGTTGACCGCGTAACTGACATCGCGAAATTCCACGAGCGGATCGTTGTTTGTGCTTGAGAGCAAAGCTGGGCGAGTCTATCAAAAACATTCCAAAGCGGCACGAATTTGGAGTGCGCCGGCTTGACGGCGCTTTCCAGACCAAACACAAACAAAGCGGCGTCCAGGCACCCCACGCGAGATGCTCGCGCGGGGACCCCGCCGCCGCCGCACTCCAAAATCCCGTTTCGCCTCGGGAGACGCTTGATGATAGAGTTTCAGCCCACAACAGATGAGCCAAATCGATCACATCCACGCCCGTGAGATTCTGGATTCGCGCGGGAATCCGACTGTTGAAGCCGACGTAATTTTAGTCAGCGGCGAGCGCGGACGCGCGGCCGTTCCCTCCGGCGCATCGACTGGCGAGCATGAAGCAGTCGAGCTGCGCGACGGGGATCCAAAACGCTATGGCGGCAAAGGAGTTTTGAAAGCAGTCGCGAATGTCAACGACATCATCGCGCGTGAACTGAAAGGCGAAGATGCGCTGGATCAACGCGCGATCGATCAGAAGCTGATTGAGTTGGATGCGACGCCAAACAAATCAAATCTTGGTGCGAATGCTTTGCTCGCTGTTTCAATGGCGAATGCACGCGCGGCGGCCAATTTGCGCAAGCTGCCGCTGTATCGTTATCTCGGCGGTGAAGCTGCGAATACTTTGCCGGTGCCGATGATGAACATCATTAACGGCGGCGCGCACGCGGACAATAATGTGGATTTTCAGGAATTCATGATCGTGCCCGTGGGCGCCGATCGATTCAGCGAGGCTCTCCGCATGGGTGCGGAAATTTTTCATACGCTGAAATCCGTGTTGAAGAAGAAGGGGTACGCAACCAGCGTCGGCGACGAGGGCGGCTTTGCGCCAAATCTGAAATCAAATGAAGAAGCGATCGAAACAATAATTGAAGCGATTGCGCAGGCGGGCTACGAAGCAGGCCACGACGTTTTGCTGGCGCTCGATCCAGCCGCGAGCGAGTTTTATGACGGTCAGTCTTATGTCTTCAAAAAGTCCGATGGCCGCAAACTCTCGAGCGATGAAATGATTTCGTTTTGGAAGGGCTGGGCCGATAGCTATCCGATCATTTCGATCGAAGACGGCATGGCGGAAAATGATTGGGATGGATGGAAAGCGCTGACTGATGAACTTGGTGCTCGGATACAGCTGGTCGGCGATGATCTGTTCGTGACGAACACCAAGTTCCTGCAGAAGGGAATTGATCTCGGCGTCGCGAATTCGATTCTGATCAAGGTCAATCAAATCGGAACGTTGATGGAAACGCTCGACTGTATTCAGTTGGCAAAATCAAACGGGCGCACCGCGGTCGTCTCGCATCGCTCCGGCGAAACCGAAGACGCATTCATTGCCGATCTCGCGGTGGCGACGAATGCCGGACAGATAAAAACCGGCTCGCTGTCGCGCAGCGATCGGGTGGCCAAGTACAATCAATTGCTGCGGATTGAAGAAGAACTTGGCGAGGCGGCGAAGTATCCGGGACGTGCGGCTTTTGGTCAGTAGGCGATTTATTTGGAGTGCGGTGGCAAGCGCAGCGCGACACCACTTTGGATTGTTTTGAGCTGGGATGCGCACCACGAAAGCAGACTGCGATCCAAAGCGCCGTCGTCGCTTCGCTTTGCCGGCGCACTCCAAATTTGATTGAGGCATCAATGAATCTTTCAGACATCAGACATCTTTTCGATTACACCGAGTGGGCCAACGATTTGGCGATGGAAGCGGCCGATGAATTGCCGGATGAAGATTTGCTGCGCGATGTCGGCATCAGTCACAAATCTATTTTGGGAACGCTGACGCACATGGCGGGCGCGGAATGGATTTGGCTGGAGCGTTGGCATGGCAACTCGCCGGCAAAAGCTGAAGCATGGTCCATGTGGACACCAGAGGCATGCGGCGACCTGGCAACCTTGAATGATCTCTGGATGGAGGTCGTATTGCGTCGTGCACAATTCATTTCAGCTATGGATGAAGCGCGCCTTGAAGCTGAATTACCATTCAAACTTCTCAGCGGCGATCCGAGCTCGATGCGTCTAGTCGATCAAATGCGGCACGTCGCCAATCACGCGACCATGCATCGTGGCCAGGTGGTCGGCATGATTCGCCAGCTGGGCATTGAACCACCGTCGACCGATCTGTTGTTCTATCTGCGCAGCGATATATCGCCGAAATAACGATGGGGCAGTAGCCCGACCGTGAGGGAGGGCGTAAAACCCCCGCGTTACACGCCCTCCCTCACGGTCGGGCTACTGCCCCGCTGATACCGATCATGACCGATACCTGGCATCGCGACGACTATTCGATCTCGACCGATCGCTCACGTCTCGATATCGATCTAATTCATAACTATCTCAGTAACGAATCCTACTGGGCCACCGGCCGTTCACGCGAAGTCGTTGCGCGTTCGATCGAAAACTCATTTCCCTTGGGTATCTACAAAGGAAACGAGCAAGTCGGATTCGCGCGAATCGTGACTGACTACGCCACCTTCGCCTGGGTCGCCGATGTGTTCGTCTTGCCGGAACATCGCGGCGGCGGTCTGTCGAAGTGGTTGATGGAAATCATTATCGCGCATCCGCGATTGCAGGGATTTCGCCGCTGGGTTCTGTCAACCAAAGATGCGCACGGTTTGTACGAGCGATTTGGTTTCATCAAACTGCATCGGCCCGAGCGCTGGATGGAACGGCCCGATCCGAATATGAAAGAGAGTCCGGATTATTGGGCGAAAGATGAATAAAACCCCACTTGCACTAATAATTATCGACGGCTTTGGTTATCGCGCTGAGCGTGAAGGCAACGCGATTGCCCAGGCTGAAATGCCTTTCTATAAGGACCTCCTTGAGAAATATCCGCACACGTTGATTGAAGCTTCCGGCGAATGCGTCGGTCTGCCGAAAGGCGTAATGGGCAATTCCAACGTGGGCCATCTGTGCATCGGCGCGGGCCGAGTGGTGCGTGGCGACCTTGAACGAATCAATCACGAAATCGAAACCGGCGAGTTCTTTCATAACCTGGCGCTCAATGCGGCCATCGACAGCGCGGTCAATCACGATCGCGCGTTGCACATCATGGGCCTGGTATCGGACGGCCTGGTCCACTCGTCGCAGGAACACGCTTACGCTCTGCTGCGCATGGCGAAAGATCGCGACGCGCGACGCGTGTTTGTGCATTGCTTTCTTGACGGACGCGATACTCCGCCTTCGTCTGCGTTGAAGTACGTCCAGGCGATGCAGGACCAGTGTCGCGAGATTGGGGTCGGAGAAATTGCTTCGGTCGTGGGCCGGTACTATGCGATGGATCGGGACAAGCGTTGGGAGCGAATTGAACCTGCATACAAACTGCTCGTCGACGGCGAGGGCGAACGCACTTACGATCCTCTGGTGGCGATCCAAAAGTCTTATGAACGCAACGTGACTGATGAGTTCGTCGAACCGATTGTCTGCATGCGCGACAATGGCGCTCCGGTCGGGAAGATCGAAGACGGCGACTCGATAATCTTCTTCAACTTTCGTGCGGATCGCGCGCGGGAAATCACCAGCGCCCTCGCCGTTCCCGGCTTCAGCGATTTTCCCGCGCCCAATCGGCCGCACGCCCACTTTGTCTGCTTTGCGGTTTACGACAAGAACTATCCTTTGCCCGTGGCGTTTCCCCCTGAGTTGCCGCGAAATATTCTGGCCGACGTCTTCGCCGTGCACGATGTCGAAAACTATCGCATGGCCGAGACCGAGAAGTACGCGCACGTGACTTACTTTTTCAACGGCGGCACAGAACGCGAGTTCCCGCACGAGAAGCGCCTACTGGTGCCTTCGCCGAAAGTCGCGACTTACGATCTGGCTCCGGAGATGTCCGCCTTCAAGCTTACCGACAAGCTGCTGCGCGCGATCGAAGGACGCGAAGCGGACGTCTTCATCGTGAACTTTGCGAACCCGGACATGGTTGGCCACAC
>DASWQK010000135.1:0-4617 GCA_036403735.1 Pyrinomonadaceae bacterium | reverse complement strand
GAGGTGGCAAGAATTGCTGGCATGAGCAGGACATAGCCAAGAATTACGCTCGGCCCGGTCAACGCCCAGGCCTGACTGGTAACCTGGAAAATGCCTGCGCCGATGAGAATGCCTATCAACGTAGCATAGGATTCGAGCGTACCCAGGTCGCGACGGAGGCGACTTACGGAAGCTTCTGAGTTCTTAGACTTACTCAAATCATTGGTCATATATCATCTGACATTTCTCATTTGCTATTTAAAACCGACAACGATGACTTACGTACAGGGTGGGCCTATACACAGAAATAACAGATGACAAATGATAAATGTCCGATGGTAGATGGTTCCTTTGAGACTTACCCATCGGTTACTACCAATCCGTCATGCGCCCACTCAACATTGTCCGGCAGCAGCTTTGAATCCCGCGCATGCTTTATTTCATGCGTAATGTGAGTGAGATAAGTGCGCTGTGGCTTTAACTTTTCAACGTATTCGAGCGCGCGTTCCAACCACAGATGCGTTTCATGCGGGCGAATGCGCAAACAGTCGAGCACCAACACCTTCAAATCGCGCAGGCCTTCAATGGTTGCCGGCGGAATCTCACTCAGATCAGTTGCGTAGGCAAAGTCGTTAAAGCGATAAGCAATCACCGGCAGGCGGCCGTGAATAACTTCAAGTGGGGTTATTTCGAGATCCGGGCCGATGCAAAACGGTGCGCCGTTGACGACCGTGTGCGGCACAATCTGTGGCAAGCCGCCGCCGAAATGCGTGGGCTGAAAGACGTACTGAAAAATTCGGCGAATGTCTTTCCAGGCGCGTTCGTTTGCATAAAGCCCGAGGGCGCCATGACGAAAATTCAGCGGCCGAATGTCATCAAGTCCGAAAATGTGATCGGCATGACAATGGGTGATGAGCACCGCGTCGAGGTGCTTCAGTTTTATTTTTAGAGCCTGCTGCCGGAAGTCACTCGACGTATCTACGATCAAGGTTTGCCCGGCGTGCTCGATAAGAACCGAAACGCGCAGGCGGTTGTCGCGCGGATCATCAGACATGCAGGTCTCGCAATCGCAAGCGATCGAAGGAACACCTGTGGAGGTGCCGGTGCCTAAGAAAGTCAGTTTCATCTCATCAGCCAAGTTTTAGCACGAAAACTGACAATTATTTCCCACCCGTGATATCGCTCGCGCTGAATTTCGCGGGAGGAGGCGTGGGCGCGCTCGTGAACGAAACGTATTGCATTCGCAGATCCGCTAACAAACTCTCCAGCGTCTGCGCTTCCTGAGGATCGATATTACCGCGCGTCTTCTGTTCCAACATGCCCAGCACGTCGATCCAATGCTTTGCGGTTTTTAGATCGACGGCTGACTCGCCGGTCACCGGATGCGGCATCATGCCCAGACTCGCTGCGGCGTTCGACGCCAGAGACATAATCAGGCTGAGAAAGCTCGCCGGATCGTCGAGCGGATCACCTTCATGCGCAGGCGTGTGCTGCGGTTCGGGGCGAGAAGGAACTGGTCTACGCCGCGGTTCGGCTTTAGCCGCGGCCTGTGACGACATCGCTTTCGCTGCGGCGTTCTCAACTGCTGCCGCTTGCGCGGCGCGTTCAGCCTCTTCTTTTTCCTGTGGTGACAGTTCGCGCGGCGATCCGTCCGGATTGAAAGGACGACGGTCAACTACTTTGAATGTGGGTTGCTCTTCACTCATGGTTTTGAAACACCAGGCGCCGGCGGTTTTCAACCGTCCAACGCATCGGATGAATTGAAATCAGGACGAGGTCGATCTTAGCACCGCGTTTCGTTTAATCGCAAAGCTTCGCGCTGGGTGCGCAGGCATCCTGCCTGCTTCGTCGGGCGTGCGAAGATCAGCAGGCGAGCACGCCTGCGTACCCACGGACTTGAAACTTGAAACCTGAAACCTGAAACTACTTCACATGCCGAAAACTTTCGCTGACCTGGTTGAACTAATGGATCGTTTGCGTTCGCCCGGCGGTTGCCCGTGGGACCGCGAACAGACGTACGCCACCCTGGCGCCGATGCTTCTGGAGGAAGCTTACGAAGCGTTTGACGCGTTGGAAGAAGCCCGGCTCGGACGCCCGGATGACTTACGCGAAGAGCTGGGCGATCTGCTTTTTCAGATCACGTTCTTCGCGCGGGTCGCGAATGAGCGCGGCGAGTTCACGATCGATGATGTGATCGATCAGGTACATGCCAAGATGGTGCGACGTCATCCGCACGTCTTTGGCGACACAACGGCAGACGACTCGGCCGAAGTGCTGCGCAACTGGGAGGCTATTAAAGCCGAGGAAAAACGCGCGGCCGGGAAAATGTCGAACGCGGTGAACGCTTCGATACTTGATGGGGTGTCAACGAAGGCCCCCGCATTAATGGAAGCCCACCAGATTTCGACCAAGGTCGCGCGCGTGGGGTTCGACTGGAAAAATGTTGAAGAGATTTTCGGGAAGCTAAATGAAGAGTTGGATGAATTGCGCGCGGCCATCAACACTCACGCGGAAACAAACGACGAAGCCGATCATACGCACGTGCGTGAAGAGGTCGGCGATCTGCTTTTTGTGATTACGAATATCGCGCGCCGGTTGAACGTTGAGCCCGAAGCCGCATTGAAGTTAAGCAATCGCAAATTCCGCAGGCGATTTGGATTTATCGAAAAGAGCCTGCGCGAACAGGATCGGAAGTTTGAAGATACGACCATTGATGATCTGGAAGCGCTCTGGCAGGAAGCGAAGCGAGCGGAGAGCTGAACAGTATGGAGTCAGTACCGGGCAGCCCGCGTGGGGCGATCGGTTAACATCTTTGGCTATCTCGACTCTTGCATTAATTGAAACCCGGTCGCTACCGCTCCCGGTACTGACCTCTTGCTTTACAGCTTCACGATCACCGACTCGATTGCTTCCCGCCCTTTGGCGCTCACATCCCTTTTGAGATTCCCTTCAGCCTTAATTGCCTGTTCAGTCGACATGATGCCCGAGACTCTCATCTTGAACTCGTCAGAATTGGTTGCGTTATGGATTGCCTCTTCGAGCGTGATTCGTCTCGATTGCAGCAGAGTGAAAAGAGACTGATCGAACGTCTGCATACCGTATTGCGATGCGCCGTTGGCTATCGCTTCGCGAATCATATAAGTCTTTTCTTCGTTGATGATGTAGTCGCGAATCAGACCGGTCGAAATCAGCAGCTCGACCGCCGGCACCCGCCCAGGTCCTTTCGCCGCGCGCACCAGCCGCATCGAGATCACCGCCTTCAGGATTCCCGCCAGTTGAATGCGCACCGATTTTTGTTGATGAGAAGGAAACGAAGAAACTATCCGCGTCACCGTTTCGGTCGCATCAAGCGTGTGCAGGGTCGAGAGCACCAGGTGTCCCGTCTCAGCCGCGGTTAGAGCAGTTTCGATCGTCTCCAGATCGCGCATCTCGCCGACCAGAATCACATCAGGATCCTGACGCAGCGCGCCGCGCAGAGCTTCAGCAAACGAGCGCGTGTCGACCTCAACCTCGCGCTGCGACACGAAAGCCTTCTTGTCGCGATGCAGGAATTCAATCGGGTCCTCGATCGTGACGATATGTCCTGAGCGCATGGAGTTGATCCGATCGATCATTGCCGCCAGGGTCGTCGACTTGCCGGAGCCGGTCGCGCCGGTAACCAGAATCAGTCCTCTTCGCTCTTCGCAAATCCGCTCGATCGCCGGCGGCAGGCCCAACGCCGCCGCGTTCTTTGTCTGCTCGGGAATTACCCGCAGCACGATGCTTACGGATCCCCGCTGCTGAAAAATATTCGCGCGAAATCTGCCGAGGCCGCTCACGCTGTAAGCAATGTCTACTTCGGAAAACTCTTTCAGTTTTTGCTTTTGCCGGTTCGACATGATCGAAAACGCCATGTCGAGCGTATCGTCCGGCGATAATCGCGGCGCGTCGGCGATTGGATACAACTCGCCGCCGATGCGCATCACCGGAAATGAGCCGACCTTCAAATGCAGGTCTGAAGCAAGGTGGGCCGTGGCCGTAACCAGGAGATCATCAATTCTTATGGGCATGGTTGACGCAGAAGTCCCTCAGTTTCCTGAAATATTTTGAGAGGGTTAAGGGCAAGAAACCGAGTGGGTAAAGGCAATTGGGCAAAAGGCCGGAACCAAAATCATCTTAGCGATTCGAGTGAAGACGCGTCAATGATTTTGTAGGAGTTTGGGGTTCCGCGTTTACGCGGCGTGTTCGGCTGAGCCGCCTGAAGGCGGACTCCGAATTACTCAATCCTTCCAAATCCGCGCCAACTATTGCTGTTGTGCCAATTGACGTCCGCGTCGGAAACTCCGATTTCGCGCCACCAGTCGGCGAATTCATCTCCGGAAATGTAGAAGGCCGTCGGCGCAATCAAATGATCGAACACGATCGAGTGCTGCTCTCGCCACCCAAATCCGGCGATCGCTTTCAGGTAATCGTTGTAAAAAAGGTGACGCGCAACAGATGCGCCGCGCGCCGAACGATTGAGCGGGCCATAGATAGTCTTCGTGGCAGTGAACAGGATGGCCGCGGGCACCTTCGAAAGTTGTAACAGCAGGCGAGGATCAATTCGCGACGTCAATCGTTCGCGCACCGGATTAACCCAACGGGTAATCCATTCGTTGT
>DASWQK010000134.1:0-4257 GCA_036403735.1 Pyrinomonadaceae bacterium | reverse complement strand
ATCCGCTTTCGCGTCGAACCGGCCGGCCTCAATCCAGGCGCCCGCGGAAGAAAAGGAAGCTATCTAGCGGCCGTAGCCCGACCGTAAGGGAGGGCGTTTATCCGCGAGTTTCACGCCCTCCCTTACGGTCGGGCTACGGCCCCGAATGCCGGCAACAGAATTCAAATTTAGTTGACTTTCGATTTCAACTGAATTAGAAGACGGAAGCTTCAACCGATTCTTTCAATCCCCCAGGAGGAAATTCCTATGCGTCGCCTACTTCTGTTAGCCCTGTTTGTTTTGACGGTCGCCGTGCCGGTGTTGGCACAGGACGCCGTCAAAGTTGATCCGAAACATTATAAGGTTGAGTTTGAAAACCGGACTGTCCGCGTCCTGCGCGTTAAGTATGGCCCGCATGAAAAATCAGTCATGCACCGTCATCCGAACGCGGTGGCGATTTTTCAAAGCGACGGGCGAGTGAAATTTACTTATCCCGGTGGAAAGTCTGAGGAGCGCGACATGAAAGCAGGTCAGGCGATTTGGACCCCGGCCACGCGGCACTTGCCGGAGAACCTCTCGGACACGGACATGGAAGTGATTCTGATCGAAATGAAAACCAGGAAAAGACCGGCAGCTAAGAAACCGGACACCGCACCCCCTGCGACAAAGCAATAATGGTTAACTGATTTTGTTCGCCTGCTCCCTCTCCCTTTGGGAGAGGGTTAGGGTGATGGTTGGCGGCACTTATGCCAGTCCCCGACAATCCCACTTATTTACTTATCGTGATGTCGCGCGTCGTCGAATTGTAGCCACCGTTATCGACGACGCTTCCGTCTTTGTCGACAAGTTCAAGTTTCACGCTGTGCTTGCCGTTAATCCAACCGCTCAACCAAATCGGTTCCCACTTATCGAGGAACTTCGTCTCGCCGCCATCGACTGAATAGCGCACGCGATAGTCTCCGCCTTCGCCTTGCAGCTTCGCGTTCATGAGCCAGAAATCGATCATGATCGGATCGGCGTCGGCGCCTTTGTACTCGCCTTTAGGCCGGCTGTAAGTAAGCAGGGGCTTCGTGGTATCGACACTGCCTGCCTGACTCGGGCTGTAATCCTTGCCTTCACGCGCCGGCGTCGGGCTTGCGATCGCGCTGTCGGGTTTCGCGGGGTTCGCCATTTTCTCGCCGGTGTTCGTCGTCGTCGGTTTGCTCGCGTCGCCGCCCCCCTTCACGGTGAATTCAACCATCTGGAACGCGCCGTCGTTCTTATAGCTCTCATGCCACGGCCGCGACGGGAACACGCGCAGCGTATGCTTACCTTCAGCAACATTGCGCAGTTCGAAAGGTTGAGCATTGATTTCGTAATACGCTTCGTAAGGTTGGTTATCGAGAATCACGTGGATGTGATTGCCTTTGCCGCTCGCGGGATCTTTGTGCGGCATGTAGCCCTTGAGATCGCCGCTCAAGTCCAACTTCACTTCAACAGTTGAGCCGTTGATCGTCGCGTTGTTGGCCGGCGCTACGATCCGCAGGGTCGGCTTGGCCTGATCCTGTTCGCCGCGATCCTTCATCATCTGTTCAATCGTTTGCGGCCGCGGCACCTGAGTGAGCTTTTGTTCTCCGGGAGGAGTGGCTGCAGTGGTCGCGGTGGTATTCGCGTTTTGATTCGATTGACAGGCGGCGCCAACCAGAATTAATGCGAAGAGAATTGTCAGCGGCAGAAAACGGATCGAGATCCTCATAGCTCCTCCAAACCTACATTATAAGAAGACGAATTGGTCGCGCGCATTATCGCAAAAAACCAGCAGGGCCGTAAGCCCTGCTGGAAGATTCTCAATGAACTATCGTTTAGAGTCGGGCTTCTAAACATCAACGGTGATTACGCGGCGATCGGTTGCGCCTTCTGATGCTGCAGTCGTTGCTCAAGCACTTTCCAATCGATGTTCGAAAAGAACGCTTCGATGTACTTGGGCCGATCCGCCGGCTTGTAATCCAAAATGAATGCATGCTCCCAAACATCCATTACCAGGACTGGAGTAAAGCCGGCGACGTTTCCGGTTTCATGCAAAGTGATCCAATGATTCGATAGCGCGCCGTTGGTCGGATTCTGATAACAGATGGCCCAGCCAACTCCGCGCATCTTGCCGATGCCGACGAACTCGGCTTTCCAAATGTCATAGCTGCCGAAACTCTGTTCGGCTGACCTGCGAAAGGCGGATGTGTTGTTCGGATCGCCAGTGCCGCCGCCCGCTTTCAAATTGTCGAAATAGTATTCGTGCAGGACCATGCCGTTGTATTCGAAACCAAGCCGCCGATTCAGCTCGGAGTATTCCGCGAACTCATCCTGGTCGACTTTGCCGCCTCTCACGAACTCAGAAATCTTTTCGTTCAGCTTGTTGGTTTCTTTTACGTATCCTTCGTAAAGCTTGAAGTGCATTTCCAGCGTCTCGTCAGAAATCCCTTTCAAGTTGCTCAGATTGAATTGTCTCGCTTTGTAACTATCCATTGAAGCCATCTCCTCCTCCTAAGAATTGCGGATATCGAAGCGCTTGCACACTTCTACGATGAATTATTCTCGTTAATTGTCGTCCTAAAGTGTGACGAAGGAATGGAGATGAAGAGCCAATACTGTTGCGAAAAGAAGGGCGGACAAGTCCGCCCTCTAAACCGCGCTATGTTTAGACGCGGGACTTGTCCCGCATCACTTTAATGCCCGCCAAAAATCAGCCAATCACCATGAGACGTTCCCATGAACAGCAGCATCGGCAGCGATAGCCACGCGTTTGTCCGGGAAGCAATAAATGCCTGGCGCGCGAGTTCAGGCGCCGCCGGCGGTCCGCCCGTCAAAGCGCCGATCATTCGTTTGTTGTTTGGCCAGATGATGCCCCAGACATTTAGCAGCATGATTAAGCCCATAGCACCGCCAACGCCGATTGATAAAGTTTTGTTGCTGGCGAAGTGCTGCGTATTTATCGTGAGACTTGAATCCAGCCACTTCAGGATCACTATTGACATGATCACGACGAGAATGAGTGCGACCACTGCGAAGACACGTCCATCCTTGATCAGCGCCGGCACCTTCTTGATGATCAAAAACTCGATCAGGAAGGTAACGATGGGAATGAACAACCAGACGATCAGGAGTAAGCGGCCGCTGACGTTGGCGCCGGTCGCGTTCGCCAGTCCCACATCAGGCCGCACAATGTACATCGCGTAATAACCAAAACCCGCCAGCACAGTCACGAGCGCGCCCCAACGAAAATACCAAAGGGCCGGTAAAAGTAATTGCGGGTTCACCTTTTTCTTGGTGTCCGCGTCGAGCCCTTTCTGCAATGGCACATTCACCAGATTGAAAAAGTAGAGCAGCCCAATCCAGGTGATGCCCGCGACGAAGTGCAGCCAGCGCAGCACGATGTGAGAAATTTCGGCGCCATTTGGCGCTTTGAAAATGCCGTCAAGCATTCCCAACGCAAACCCTATCTGATGCGTCGATTCGATAAGCATCGGTCCCTCCCAAACTAATCAGCAGTTTCGACACTGCCTGTACTAACGGTCGAGTAAGACAATTCGCGTAGAACCAATTCGGTTTCAGTTATTTCGCGCGAAGATTACACCCTTAGCGCGTCAAGGCGCAACATCATTAGAAGACAACACACGCTGAAAGCGCTTGCGCGTTGCGGATCGTTCGGAGTAAACGTAGTAGCGATGAAGTTATCTGTCTGCATTTTGATTCTCTGTTGCGGTGTCGCTGTAGCCCAGCGACCGCGCCAGGCGACCATAGCAAGCGGGACTCGAACAATCTCAATAGTCACCGAGCCGGCGACAACTATTTGGATTGATGAGATAAAACGCGGCGTGACTGACGATAAGGGCGCGTTGAGGTCTTTGAAACTGTCAAACGGCGCCCACACGTTGCGCGCGCGCGCCATGGGCTTTAAAGAAATATCTATTCCGATTCCTGCGGCGCAGCGCGAGAGCCTTTTGCTTCGCCTGTTCCGGACCAACGATCAAGCCGAGTTGCTCTTTCAAAGAGCTGAGACAGCGCGCGAAACTGCCAGGGACGATGCCAGCCGGCAAAGCTCGGCTGAACTTTATCGCCAGGCAATCAAACTGCGACCCTCGTTTCCGGCTGCTCACGTTGGTCTGGCGCGGGTGCTCCTCGATATGAATGATACGAACGGCGCATTGACTGAGATTGATGCGGCGCGTGGTGCGCGAGCGATCTATCCGGAGGCCTCTGCTGTCGAAGGCCGAATCTATCGCGAGACCGGGCAAACCGACGAAG
>DASWQK010000133.1:0-17234 GCA_036403735.1 Pyrinomonadaceae bacterium | reverse complement strand
CGGACATGAAACAGTATCAGGGCTCGAGCATAAACCGAGACCGTCAGGAAGCTTCGCATGCACACTGCATAGTCCTGGATCCAACTAACCAGTTCGCTTACTCGTGCGATTTGGGAGCGGACAAAATTATGATCTTTCGTTTCGATGCACGAAGCGGAAAGTTGCTTGCAGGTACGCCGCCCTGGGTGCAGGTCAGGCCAGGATCGGGACCCCGCCATCTGGCGTTTCATTCCAGCGGCAACTTTGTCTTCATCCTTAACGAACTGCATTCGACGGTAACCGCGTTCGAACGCAATCCCGCGAAGGGAAGTCTGAAGGAGCTGCAAACACTTACCACTCTGCCGAAGGATTTCACTGGTGCGAACACCGGCGCCGATATTCATGTTTCACCGAACGGGCGATTTCTCTATTGTTCGAACCGGGGCCACGACAGCATTGCCATTTTCAAGATTGACCCGCATAGCGGTGCGCTCACCGTGCTGGGCCACGAATCGACTCGAGGCATGACACCGCGGAACTTTGCTATCGATCCAACCGGCGCTTTTCTGTTGGTCGCGAACCAAAACTCCGACAGCATAGTTGTCTTTCAACTTGATCAAACGACCGGCCGCCTCACAGCGACCGGACAGGCGGTCCAGGTTCCGGCGCCTGTTTGTTTGAAATTCGCAAAGCCGTTTGGCTGACAACTTTTGGACGGCTCCTGGCGGAGCTCAAACCACCAGCGTCTGAATTGAATGTGCCAAGCTATTCACCTCCGCTGCGTTGCCGTTGATCCAAAGCCAATACGCGACATTCTTTTCGCTTGAATTCATGACGACGACCGTCATCTTTCCGTCTGGATTGAGGAAGGCGGTGGATAAGAGTTGGCTGCGGCTCGGTGAACTGGCAATTCTCCTGGCGCCGGGTTGAATGAACTTTGAAAAGTGGCCAATGTAGTAGTAAGAATTCAAGTAGGTTAGCTCTCCCGTTTTCGTATTGGCGTGCACGGGCGCGAAAGTAAAATTGGCAACGTGGTTGGGGCCACCTTTCTCGTCCAGCAACACATTCCAGTCTGTCCAGCCGACCGTTCCATTGTTGAAGTCATTGATCATTGATCGCCCATACTGTTCGCCGAATTTCCACTCACCGAGCTTCTGCGGATCGAAAGCGTCGACGCAGCCCTCAGTGAAAATCAGTTGCTTATCGGGAAACGTTTCATGCACCAACCTGACGTTATCGAACATCGGCTCGCCGCCGCTCCACGGCTCGTACCAGTGATAGCCAATGCCCCAGACGTATTTCGCCGCCTGCGGATCCGACAAAAGAGTACTGGCCCTTTGATAGATGAGGTCGCGATTGTGATCCCAGGCAATAATTTTCTTGTCTGCCAACCCTGCCCGCCGAAGCGTGGGACCAAGATGATTTTTCAGAAAGTCCCGCTCCTCCTCAGCCGAGTAGATACATGACTCCCATCTTTGGGTAGCCATCGGTTCGTTTTGGATTGTGATTCCCCAAATTGGGATTCCCTCGCTCTGATAAGCCCTGATGAACATGGCGTAATAATTAGCCCAGGATTGATAGAACTCCGGCTTGAGTCTGCCGCCGTGCAGCATATCGTTGTTGTCTTTCATGAAGGCTGGTGGACTCCACGGACTGGCGAAGATGTTGAGCTTTCCGCGGGTGGCGGCCAGCACTTGCTTGATAAACGGGATCCGATATTTCTTATCGTGCTCGACGTTGAAGGACTTCAGCTGTTTGTCGCCCTCGCTAACATAGGTGTAGCTGCTGCTTGAGAAATCGCAACTGTGAATGTTTGTGCGCGCCAGCTTGTAGCCGATACCCTGCTGGTCGTCGAAATAAGCGCGGAGAAGCTCGCCTTGTTTTTCTTTCGGCAACAATGTAAACGTTTCGGCTGAAGCGTCTGTTAAAGCTCCTCCGATGCCCAGGAAGCTTTGAAATTGGCGGTCGGGGTCGACGAACACGCAAATCTGGGTTTCCTTCGGCTGGCCCATAGGCTTGAACGCGAGCGTGTCAGTGCGCGAAATCCTGTAAGCAGTTTTCGCGGCCGTCGTATAGATCGTGACTTGTTTGCCGGTCGTGGAAAATCGCGGTGCCTTTCGAGGTCTTTGGTTGCTGTCTTTTTGTTTGTTGGATCCAAAGGAAAGATTGTTTCTGGCCAACAACGCAGCCGAGGAAGCAAGCAGGAAATTTCGACGCTTAATTTTCATGGCGGGACTTTAACACATGACTCTTTTCCGTTCGACGAATAAGCGTCCTTATTTCTTGCTACCCTGCGCGAACTTAAATACCATTCGCAGCCGCGGTTCAATTCTCGGTGGAAGTGTCAGAAGCCCGACCGTAAGGGAGGGCCACAGGCGCCAAAGTATGTCGATGTCACAGAAGGCCGTTGCGAGCCTCGCCCTTGCTTACGCGCGGGCTTCTGACACGACCGCGCGAGTATTTTAGGTCGAAAGGCGGTATCGACGAATGATATGGCACAGGAAAAGGCAACTGCTTTGCTGGGTGATTTTGGTAATGAGCCTGGCGCCCTCGACTTTAAGCTATGGACAGTCGAGATTCGTTACGACCCGAGGAAGGGAATTTATCTCTCCGGACGGAAAATCGCTGCTTCTGAAAGGCATTAATCTCGGCAACTGGTTGCTGCCCGAAGGTTACATGTTCAAGTTCAAGGGCACGAATTCGCCGCGGTTAATTCAGGTGGCAATCAATGAACTTGTCGGCGAAGAAGAGGCGCGAAAATTTTGGAACACTTATCGCGACAATTACACCACCCGGGAAGATATCCGATTCATAAAGCAGTCCGGATTCAACTCAGTTCGCGTTCCGTTCAACTACCGCCTGTTCGTTTTGGATGGAAGGGTTCCCACAGTGGAAGGCCCAGGATATGAGTTGTTAGACCGGGTCATCGGCTGGTGTCGCAGCGAAGGTCTCTATGTGATTCTGGACATGCACGCCGCACCCGGCGGCCAAACAGGTGACAATATCGACGACAGTTTTGCCTACCCTTTTCTTTTCGAAAGCAGTGAGAGTCAGGAGTTGACGATCAACCTGTGGCGCAAAATCGCCGCTCGTTATCGGAATGAACCGGCGGTGATCGGTTACGATCTACTCAACGAACCAATTGCGCATTACTTCGATATCGCATCGCTGAATCCAAAGCTCGAGCCGCTCTACCGCCGGATCGTTTCAGGAATCCGAGAGGTGGATCGGAATCACATAATCTTTCTCGGCGGCGCACAATGGGACACGAACTTCAAAGTTTTCGGATCGCCTTTCGATCCCAAGCTGGCTTACACCTTTCACAAGTACTGGATGACGGTAAATCAGGACGCGATCCAGGAGTATCTGACGTTTCGCGATAAATACAATGTGCCGATCTGGATGGGTGAGTCCGGAGAGAATAGTGATGAGTGGATTGATTCGTTTCGGAAGTTGCTCGAAGCGAAAAATATTGGTTGGTGTTTCTGGCCATACAAGAAACTCGATTCGACTTCATCCATTGTGTCGATCAAATTGCCTGATGATTGGGCCACGATCGTCGACTTTGCGGATGGACCGCGCACGACTTTCGAGGAAGTCCGGAAGCGCCGGCCGCCGAAAGAAAAAGTGCAGAAGGCCCTGAACGATTATCTCGAGCGGATAAAGTTCGCGAACTGTCGAATCAACTCGGGTTACTTAAAGGCCTTGGGGCTACCGTGATTTTTGAGACGCCAATCCCAAAGCCTTAACCACTTCGGCGTCAGGCGTCGCATGGCCATTCTGCTTATTGACCACGCCGAAGCCTCCGGCGTAATCCCACATGGTCCAGCCGATCCCGTACTTTTCCAGCGCGGCGCGCATGTCTCTAATCCAGGCGGCGCGATCCGCAGCCGGTGCAAAGTTCCGAAAGGTCCCGAACTCGTTGCAAATAAGAGGGACGTGATACTTTGCAGCCCATGCAGCAGCCTTTCCAATCTCCAGGTCAATTCGTTTGGCGTCCCAACGATCTTCGCCGTAGCGAAGCAGATTATTACGGGCCGTTTCGTCATGAATCGGGTCAAGTATCTTGCTTACGTTTTCCGGATTCGATGGGTACGGAATGTTCCTATAGAAGGCCACAGTAGGGCCCGCCCAGGTTGCGCCCTGATGGGTAAATGCGAACGGCTCATAAAAGTGAAAGTTGTAAATAATGTTTCGATCACTATAAGGAATCAGAAACAATAATTCAGGAAGACCTGACCATCTGTGGCCTGAGGCGATGATGGTATGTCGCGGTGCGCCGGCGCGAATCGCAGTGATGAGTTTTCCCTGCATCCCCAGCCAACGATAACCATCTTCGACCATCGGCTCATTGATTACTTCAAGAAACACGCGCTCGGGATCACGGGTCGAGACATGCTGGGCGAGAGCCTGCCAGAATGCCGCGAAGGCTTCGATCTGTCGATCGTTGCTATTGAGTTTGACCTTGAATTCATCGGATGGATGGATATCAACGATGACAGCCAAACCGTGCGCCAATATTATGTCGAGCGCATTGTCGAGGTACTTTAGGTACTCGTCTTTTAGTTTGGATGGATCTTCTGCATTGAATAGCGGCGCCGGTTCGATGGTCAGACGAACATGATCGAAGCCGATCGTTCTAATCAGGGCGATGTCCTCCGCTGTGGTGTGCGATTCGAGATGAGACTTTGAGTAGTCGGCTGATTGCGCGAACCAGTGACTCAAGTTAATGCCGTGGCGTAGACGGGCAAGTCTCGACGCTGGAACCTCCGATTGCATGGACAAATGCTCGGGCACGATTGCGGTTGACACTGGCGTCAAAATAGAGCTAGTTACGGCGATGATTGATAACAAAGTCCAGCGTTTCAACATGGCGATTCTTTTAGCAGCGACGACAAGAGAAAGCAACGTAAGGTTCCTGGGAAGGTGAACTGGCAGATGAGCAATGCGAAAAAGCTATTCCTCGTTTTGGCCCTCTCAATGTTGACTGCTGGTCCTGCTCAATCTCAAATCAGAACGAGACCAACAGATCCATCAAACATTAGAATGCCGATATCGACGGGTTGGCAGTTTCGCGAAGCCGGCAAAGACAAGTGGTCTCCCGCCAGCGTGCCGGGTTGCGTTCACACGGACCTTCTCAACAACAAGCTGATCGACGACCCCTTCTATCGAGATAACGAAAAGAAGTTGCAGTGGATAGGCAAGACCGATTGGGAATATCAGACGACCTTGAACGTTACGGCTGGACTGCTCCAGCGAAAGAATCTCGAGTTGGTCTTTGAAGGACTCGATACTTATGCTGATGTGTTTCTCAACGATCAGCCGCTTAAAGCCACGGATAATATGTTTCGCACCTGGCGGGTGAACATAAGAGGCGCGGCGAAACTCGGCACGAACACCCTGCGGATACATTTTCGTTCGCCTATCAATGAAGTTCTGCCCGTCATGGAAAAGATGAACTACGAACTTCCGGCGGCGAATGATCAGGGAGAGAAGACCAGTCCGTACACCCGAAAGGCTCCGTACCAATATGGCTGGGATTGGGGCCCACGGCTCGTGACCAGCGGCATCTGGCGTCCGGTTTTGCTCGAAGCCTGGGATGACGCGCGGGTTTCCGATCTGCACCTTCAGACCAAAGAGATTAGCGCGGACATTGCCAACGTGACTGCTGAGGTTGAAGTCATCGCCGATGCGAATGTCGATGCCACAATCATTCTTGACGATTTGACTGACAAGAAGATAGCCGCGCAGCGTCGCGTTAACTTAACACCCGGCGCTAATCACATTGCCCTTAACATCAATGTTCCGCATCCGTCACTCTGGTGGCCCAACGGGCTAGGCTCTCATCCTCTTTACACTTTTAGGGCTCGGTTACTGACCAATGGCAAGCTCGTTGATAAAGCGACTAGTCGCACTGGTCTGCGCAGCCTTGAGTTGAGGCAACAGCGTGATGATGCCGGCGAAAGCTTCACTTTTGTGATCAATGGCGTACCGGTCTTTGCCAAAGGCGGCAACTGGATTCCGGCCGATAGTTTTCCGTCGCGCATTACGAAAGATAAATATCGCAAGCTGCTTGAGTCGGTGCGCGACACCAACATGAACATGCTTCGTGTGTGGGGCGGCGGTATTTATGAGAGTGATGATTTCTATGCACTATGCGACGAGATGGGCATTCTCGTCTGGCAGGATTTCATGTTTGGATGCAGCCTGTATCCGGCCGATGAGGCGTTTCTCGACAACGTGCGTCAGGAAGCCGTCGACAATGTAAAACGTCTTCGTAATCATCCCAGCATAGCGATTTGGGTCGGCAACAACGAGATCGAATCAGGATGGTTCCACTGGGGTTGGAAGGAAAAGTTGCCCGCCAAACTCTGGGATGATTATTTGAAGATTTTCTATGGTGTATTGCCGGAAGTCTGTAAGTCACTGGATCCTTCACGCCCTTACTGGCCGAGTTCACCCAGTTCGAATTTGAAAGATGATCCGGAATCACAAAAGATGGGCGACCTTCACTACTGGCAGGTTTGGCATGCTTCCGCACCTTTTACCGAGTACGAAAAACAGTTTCCGCGCTTCATGAGCGAATACGGTTTTCAATCGTTTCCACAACTCGAGACCGTCGCCACCTATACTGAGCCCGGCGACCGCGACGTCAGCTCACCGGTAATGATGGCCCACCAGCGGCACCCGCGCGGCAATCAATTAATTCGCGAATACATGCTCCGCGAGTATCCCGAGCCGAAGGACTTCGAATCCTTTCTCTACGTTAGCCAGGTCTTGCAGGCTGAGGGGATCAAGGTCGGCGCCGAGCATCTGCGGCGCATCATGCCGCACAACATGGGTTCGCTTTTCTGGCAGATCGATGACTGCTGGCCGGTTGCATCCTGGTCGAGCATCGACTACACCGGACGTTGGAAAGCCTTGCAGTACTATGCGCGGCGTTTCTACAACGACATCTTAATCAGCCCACACGAGGAGAACGGCCAACTCGACTTTTACATCGTCTCGGATCGGTTACAGTCGACTGTCACGCAGCTCAAGGTCAGCCTGCTCGACTTTGATGGACATACTTTGTGGAACCAACGGCAGGACATACAGGTTGCCGCCCTCACCAGCAAACCGTACGGGAATATTCCGATTGATGAGTTGTTGGCGGGGAAGGATCCGAAGAGTGTGTTTCTGTTCGCTGAGTTGTCGGTGGGCGGTAAGACGGTATCGCGCAACGAACACTTCTTTCGACCCTACAAGAATCTCTTGTTGCCGCGTCCGCAGATCAGCATGTCAGCGATACGAACGCCGACAGGATTCAGAATCACTCTGTCGTCGGATAAGCTGGCCCGCGCCGTTTATCTGTCGGCGCCGAATTACGCAGGCTTCTTCGTGGATAACTATTTTGATCTAGTTCCGGGAAGGAAAGTCGAAGTGGAGTTTCGCACGCGCGCCCAGATGAATTTGGCTCAGTTTAAGCAGCGCCTGAGGATAGTTTCATTGGTCGATGCTTTTTAGAAGGTTGACGGAAGCCCTAATGACCGTAGTGGCCCTCCTTGCCAATTTCATTACTTTTCTGTTTGCCGATTTTCGTTTACTATGTGCGGCCGCGATGCGAATCCAGATCGATCGCACCTGAGGTACATTCTTGTGTCGAGCGTCTTCCAATCCGCCTAGCGGATGGCGGCATAGAGCCTGGGGTGGAGCGAAGCGGAACCCCAGGTTCCCGTGAATAAACGAAACTAAGCCCGCGAAGCGGCCGGCGGCGCGAGGGTAAAATAGATGGCTGACTCTTACACCAATCTTCTTTATCACATAATTTTTTCGACGAAATACCGTCGGCCGCTAATCACGCCGGAGTACGAGATCAGACTCTATGATTATATCGGCGGCACCGTGCGAGGTGAGGGTGGGATTTGTTTAGGGCTGAATGGCGTGCCAGGCCATCTCCACTTACTTCTTAAGTTACGGCCTGATCACACGTTGTCGGCGATGGTTCGTAAGCTCAAGGCAAATGCATCAGGATGGATGCACGATGTGTTTCCAGCTCTGAAACATTTCAAGTGGCAACGTGGTTACGCAGCATTCACAGGAGTCAGTCCAACGTTGAAGAAGTTAGTCGGTACATTTCACGGCAGAAGAAGCATCATCAGGCCACCCAGTCTCGGGACGAGTTTATCCAATTCCTCAAGGCTAACAAGATTGAGTTTGACGAGCGATACGTTTGAGCGCCGCCGGCCGCTGCGCGGGCTTTTGCGTCGTCTGTGAATCTTACCCTGGGGTTCCCCCGCTCACCCCAGGCTTTATGCCTTCGTCCGCTCCGCGGACTGGTTGGGCTCTCCGCCACGCATCGATCTGAATTGCCGTCCGGATCGCCACTCCGTCGCCTCCAAGGTCAATCACTCAATTTTGTATTCAAAAACGAAGCGTCCCACCTGAATCGAGGCCCGGCCATCGACGGGCGGACTGATCAGCAGCGAACGAACCATGCTGCTCTTACGATTGACGCGCGCGTCGACGGTGCCGATGGTCTCACCGTTTGAGGCGCGATAGAAACTTACCCGAATAAGATCGTTGTCTATTCGCTGATAGCCAAAAACATACTCTCCCGGTGCCAACACCATGGTGCCGATCTTTAGCGGCGCCTGGGTGATGAAGAAATGCGAGTACTTGCCCTCGGCCGAGTATCCGGCCGTAATCATGACCACTCCGGCAATGAATTTGCCGCGCCCGTCGGTAACTCCCGAGGCCGTGCGGAATTCGGTTTCAATGTTCTCCTTGACGACAGGCGCGCGTGCCGGAATAAGCTTGCGCAATTCTGGTTCAGTGGCTGCCCGCCAACGCGGGCCATGCGCTGGAACCGTGCCGGCAGAGGTTGCCAGAACCAACGACGAGGCAAACAGGATGTTTAGAACGATGGATGACATTGCTGAGTCTCCGATCAAGCTAGACTACCCTGAAGAGAGCGCGTCCAAGGCTGGGTTATTGAGTATAATCGATTTCAATGCTGGTCAGTGTGATTTGTCAGTACCGGGAGCGATAGCGACCGGGTTATTCTCCGGACAAACTAGAGCATGAGATGAATTGAAACCCGGTCGCATCCACCACCCCACGCGGGCTGCCCGCGCGGGGACTCCGGTCCGTTCCCTGTACTGACCTCGCTGGGCGACATCGATCCCTTGAAGCATGTCAATGAACTACACGAGTCATCGTAACAAAGTAACTGTCTGCATTCTTTGTTCGCTACTGCTAATTGGCTTCGTTTGCCGGCAGGCATTAGCCCTTGATCCAAGCCGTGAGCTATCTCAATTCAATCGTCAAGTCTGGGTGACTGAAAACGGCCTGCCACAAAATACAGTTCACTCCATTGTCCAAACCCAAAACGGATACGTTTGGATTGCGACTGAAGAAGGCCTGGCGCGTTTTGACGGAGTGCGGTTCACTGTTTTCGACAAACAGAATACGCCCGAGTTGAAGAGCAACGACATACGGGTGCTGGTGGCCGATCGGCGGGGCGGGCTTTGGATTGGCACAGCTGAAGGTCTGGTTCGACTCATGGATGCAAAGTTCACCGCGTTCACCACTCAGGAGGGGTTACCGAGTAATGTCATTGATGCCATAACCGAGGGACATGATGACTCGCTGTGGGTCGCCACCGCCGCTGGAATCGCACGCTTCAGCGGCAACGTATTTAGCGCGCAGCCGGAGCTTCCCGGAAATGGCGTCCGGGTCTTATTTGCAGATCGAGACGGTGCGCTTTGGATTGGTTCGTCCGACGGCCTGGCCCGCTACCAGAACGGAGCCGTGGCCAAATACACAATGCAAGATGGCCTCGCTAATAACACCGTGCTGGCCATCGATCAGAATCAAGACGGCATGTGGGTGGGCACAACAGATGGCTTGAGCGAACTCAAAGGCGGACGGTTCCTGACTTATACGACGCGTGAGGGTCTTCCCAACAACCGGATCAATTCATTGATGGCGGACCACGAAGGAAGCGTATGGATCGGCACGGCCGGTGGTCTGAGTCGCTTTGCGGGCAAACAATTTTCCAGCTTTCGTGCCGGCGAGGCACCGGCAAACGAAATCATTCTTTCGATGTTAGAGGATCACGAAGGCAGCCTGTGGATCGGCACCGAATCAGCCGGTCTGGGTATGTTGAAGGACAAGAAATTTACTACTTATACCTCCCGGGAAGGACTCGGAAACGATCTGGTCAAATCGATCTATGAAGATCGCAAGCACAACATTTGGATCGGAACGAACGGTGGCGGCCTGAATCTTTTCAAGGATGGTAAATTCACGTCTTACACAACTGCGGACGGTCTTTCAAGCAACGTCGTGCTGGCGTTGGCCGGCGATGATGACGGCAACGTCTGGGTCGGGACTCCTGATGGACTGAATTGCTTCCGCGACGGAAAGTTCAAGACATTTACTTCCGCTGACGGACTGGCGAATGACTTCGTCCGCTCAATCTATGCGGACCACGCCGGCAATCTCTGGATTGGCACCCGCGGCGGCTTGACGCGATTGAGAGGCGAACGCTTCGATATTTTCACGACCGCCAATGGTCTGCCTGACGACTTCGTGGGCACAATTTACGAAGATGGGCAAAACAACATCTGGATCGGTACGCTGGGTGGCTTAAGCAAATTCAAAGACGAAAAGTTTACTACCTACACGACCAAGGACGGACTCTCGAGTGACGTAGTTATCTCTCTTCTCGGTGACAGCGACGGTGCCCTCTGGATTGGCACGAGCGGCGGCGGAATCGATCGGTTGAAGCAGGGCAAATTCACTACCTACTCCACGCGCGACGGCCTGCCCGATGATGTTGTTTATGGGATGCTGGAAGACCGTCAGAATGGCCTCTGGTTAAGTTCCAACAAGGGAATTTTTCGTGTGAACAAGAAAGACCTGGACGCCTTGGCAGATGGAACCATCAACTGGATCTCACCGGTGCTTTATGGGCCTGCGGATGGAATGATTACGCGAGAATGCAGTGGCGGCGGACATCCCGCGGACTGGCGGAGCGCTGACGGCAAACTCTGGTTTTCGACAATTAAGGGTTTGGCGATGATCGATCCTGAGAAAATAAAGCTAAACGATCAGCCGCCGCCGGTTGCTATTGAGCAGATCCGCGTCGATGATGAGCCCATTGCTCCGGCTCAAACGATTGAGCTCGCGCCGGGCAAGAGCCGTCTTGATTTTTATTACACGGCGCTCAGTTTTGTTGCTCCGGAAAAAGTCCGGTTCAAATACAAGCTCGAGGGGTTTGACGCCGACTGGATAGATGGTGGAACGCGTCGCGTTGCGTACTACACAAACTTGCGGCCAGGTCGCTACAAGTTCCGAGTAATCGCTTCGAATAATGATGGACTATGGAGCCCGACAGGCGCCACCTTCGATCTTTATTTGAGGCCTCACTTCTACCAGACATATTGGTTCTACGCTCTGTGCGCGATACTACTTGCAATCCTGGCCTGGCAGCTTTATCGATTTCGTCTTAAGCGGATAGAGTTGCAATTCGCCGCGGTACTGCAAGAACGAAACCGTATCGCTCGTGAGATTCACGACAATCTGGCGCAGGAGATGCTGGGCGTCTCGGTGCAGTTGGAACTGGTAGCTCGCACGTTGCCGGCTTCAGCTGAGCTGGCCAGGACGCATCTCGATCGGGTGAGGGTGCTGGTGCGGCATGGGATTGCGGAAGCTCGCCGGTACGTTTGGGACTTGCGCTCACAAGCGCTTGATAAAAATGATCTGCCGTCAGCGTTGAGCGACACGGCGCGGCGCTTGACGGCGGATACCGCGGTCGTCGCTCGGATGGAAGTCAGCGGCACATTCCGGCAGCTCACCCCATTGATTGAGGGCAATCTACTGCGTATCGGCCAGGAAGCCATTAATAATGCGGTCAGGCACGCGCGAGCCCGAAACATTCTGGTCAATCTGAAATTTGATCCGGCGCACGTACAACTAAGCGTGCGAGACGACGGAGACGGTTTTGATCAGCAACAGTCGGATGGCGAGGGAAAACATTTTGGCCTGGTCGGCATGCAGGAACGCGCAATGCAGATTGGAGGCTTTCTAAGAATAGACAGTCACACCGGCGAAGGCACTGAAGTGCTCGTTGATGTGCCGATCGGTGGCTGAGGTTGTCGAACACGTCTAATGAATAACAACACGATTCGAATTATGGTGATTGACGACCAGGCGGTCGTGCGTCAGGGTTTTGTCGCGCTCGTTAATACCGTCGCGGATATGGTTGTGGTTGCAGAAGGTACTGACGGTCAACAGGCCGTCGATCTATATAGGCTCCATCGTCCCGATGTGACGTTGATGGATTTGCGGATGCCAAAGATGGGCGGAGTTGAAGCGATCATAACGATTCGAAAAGAGTTCAGGGATGCTCGTCTGATCGTACTTACTACCTACGATGGTGACGAAGACATCTATCGTTCGTTGCAGGCCGGAGCCCAGGGTTACCTGCTGAAAGATGTTTTCTTTGAAGAGTTGGAAGACGCAATTCGAAAAGTGCATGCCGGGTCGCGTTGGATTCCCGCTCAGGTAGCCGAAAGGCTGGCAGAGAGAATGGGAAGCTCGGATCTCACAGCCCGAGAGATCGAGGTGCTCGAACAGATCGTGGCCGGGAATAGCAACAAAGCAATCGCTGCCCGTCTGAATATCAGTGAAGCAACCGTCAAGAGTCACATCAACAGCATTCTCAACAAGCTGGGTGTGAGCGATCGAACCCAAGCTGCTACCACCGCCTTACAGCGTGGGCTGGTTCATCTACGGTAAGACCAAATCAGCCACATAAACAGATCAGAACCGGAAGAGGTACCGAGCCTTATTGCCGTCCATTGTCGATCCGCGTTTACCCTTGTAAATCGTTGGCTCGCGTAACGACCTCTCGTTTTATCCGTGTAAATCTGGGTCCCCGTTTCGCAGCGTCTCAAACTAAAGTTGTAGACGAAGACCCATCGACGGGTCCATGACAGAAGTAAGGCCCCATGCTACCTTGCCCGCGTAATAACATTCCCCCGGTCTCGGGTTCGTTGAGTTAGTGGTCTCGTTTCCTACCTAAACTTGTTGCACACTTAGCGACCCCTGATTCATGCAGTCGAGCCCGCGACCGGGACCTAACATTAGCAAGCAACAAATGGCCCTGCGGTAACTTTAGTTTTCATGCCAACTGGTTTTGTTCGGGCTTTAGTTAAGTCAGTTCGCAACGAGTTCACAGTAACTCGAACGCAGCTGCCCTGTTTGAGCTAGTCAATCTTTCTTACAAGACGGTAGTGGTGCAGTTTGATGCGGCACGCACATCTTGCGCGTGTCTTCAGGGCGGGACGCCCGTGCCACTCTCAAACTGCGCCATTGCCGTGACGCGTGGGTCTAGAGCTTAGTGATCTGCGGATCGGAGCATTCTATGATTCTCCAAAACATATCAAGAGCGATGTTGCTCGTTACTTGCTGTCTTTTTCTTCAGCTGAATTGTTTGGGACAGAGCAACTATGCGAGCTTGAGCGGCACCATTTTTGATCCTCAGCGCCAAGCCATTCCCAATGCGTCCGTCCAACTTACGTCGGTGAGCACACATGCGGTTCGAAAGGTCACCAGCAACGAACAGGGGATCTATCAAATCACTGGTCTGCTTCCGGAAGAGTACCAACTAAACGTGCAGGCCTCGGGGTTTTCGGTTTCTACTCAGACAGTGCATCTCGAAGTCGGTCAACAGACAACGTGTGATGTGACTCTGCGGCTAACTTCGCTTACCGGCACCGTGAACATTCAGAGCGAAAGCATCAATGTCCTGCGAACCACTGACGCCAGCGTTGGTGAAGTCGTCGAGCGAACTTCGATTCGTAATTTGCCGCTTAATGGACGCATGTTGATCGATCTGGTGCTGACCGTGCCGGGCGCCCACGAGAGCCACGGAGCGCAAGCCGGAGACATGAGTCCCTTGTACTGGCGCCCTGGTCAACGCTCGGCGGTCAGCATCGGCGGCAATCGCCCAAACGCAAATTATTTCTTGTTGGATGGAGCAACGAATACCGATCCCACTTTCAACACTCTGAACCTGAGTCCGTCGCCGGACACTGTGCAGGAATTTCAGGTCGTGACTGGAAGTTATACTGCCGAAATGGGTGGCGCGGGCGGCGGCCAAATCAATATCGCGACGCGCACCGGCACGAACGAATTTCACGGGACCGCTTATGAGTTTCTACGCAACAACATATTCGACGCACGCGCACTTAACGATATGGACTCGTCCAGTCATCTGGTGCGAAATAATTTCGGAGCCTCGCTCGGTGGTCCGATCCGAGGTAAGCGGAGTTTCTTCTTTTTCAACTACGAGGGGCTGCGCCATACACAGTCGATGACGATGATTGAGACCGTGCCCACGGCAGACGAAGTCAACGGTGACTTCGGAATGGCCGGCGTCACGATCTATAACCCGTTCAGTTCGCATACCAATCCGGCCTTCGATGCTACGAAACCTGTTAGCCCTACCAATCCGCAGGTGATTCGCAATGCGTTCTCCGGCAACGTTATTCCACAGAACCTGATCGATCCGAAGGCCCAGTTGTTTCTCCGTCAGTACGTTCCTCGTCCAAACATGGATATGGGGATGAACGGCTGCGGGATGACGATGATGGGAGTTCCGCAAGTAGTCGGCGGCGGCGCAGATTGCAATAACTATCTCGATGTGCGTAACGAGCACCACGTCACCGATCAGGGCACGATTCGTTTTGATCAGACCTTCAAACGCGGAGACAGTTTGTTTGCGCGTTATTCGTTTAGCAGCGAACGCGGTTTCATGCCACAGAACCTGCCCGGCTTTGGCGCGATTCACGACAACTTATCTCAGAACGGCACGGTCGGCTGGAACCACGTCTTCAATTCCCGGCTCGTGAACATGGGCACGATTACGGCTTCGCGGCTGGCTATGCATCGCACTTCCGAGAATAGTTTTTCGAACGACATAGTCTCTCAACTGGGAATCACGGGCGTTGGTTTTGGCGGCGAGGGAGCATTCGGAGCGCCATGGTTTGCCGTCCAGGGCTATTCGGGAATGGGTGACACTTATATCGCGACCCCAATGCACGCCTGGGACACAATCCTCGAAGCACGTGACACGCTGGGCTGGCAGATTGGAAAACACAGTCTGAAAATCGGCGGCAGTTTTCGCGATTTCATCTGGCCGATGTGGGGCTTCTTTCAGAATCGTGGCTATTATCAGTTCACCAACGGCTTTACTACTCAGACCGCGACCAACGACGGCACCGGCTCAGCGCTTGCGAGCTTCCTGCTTGGCCTGCCAGCCGTGAAACAACGTCAGGCCGGTGTCCCTCAAATGCAACTGCGTCAGTGGTACGCGGACGCGTTTGTTCAGGACAGCTTTCAACTTAACCGTAACACCACAATTCAAATTGGATTGCGCTATGAATACATGAGTCCGCTCAAGGACATTCGCTTTGCCAACACCAATCTTGTGTTCAAGGACGGGGTGCCGTCTGTCTTCATTGGCGGTCAACAGGGATACCCTGAAGGACTAACCAACCCCAACAAACTCAAATTCGCGCCGAGGTTTGGTTTCTCGCATCACCTGACAGGTCTCGGGATCGTTGTGCACGGCGCGTTTGGAATTTTCTTTACGCCGGTCGACATGAATACCTGGTGCAACCAGCGGCACAATGTGCCCTACGTCTTTCCGGAAACACAGCAGAGCGATAACTTCACTCCTGCGGCCGGCATCGTAGCCAGCCATCTAAACTTCGCGCCGGCGGTGTTAGGGACAACGACCGTGAGTTTCGCCGCCTTCGAGCTCAATCCACCGGCCCAGTACATCGAGCAGTGGAGCGGCTCAGTCGAAAAGAGTCTGGGCAAAGAGACGACCCTCGAGATTGGATATCTGGGATCGCATGGTGTGCACTTGCAGCGGTCTCATCTCATTAATAATGCTGCTCCCGGACCCGGAGCGATTGGACCACGCCGCCCCTTCAAGGTGCTTAGCTTTTTGCCCGGCATGATTCTGCCGACGAACATCACCGTTACCAACACCACCTTCCCGGTCAGCGGCATCAACCTGCTGGAGAACTCCGCGCAGAGTTGGTACGAAGCTGGCTACGCAAATATTCGACGCCGCTTCGCTCGCGGGTGGACGATGCTGGCGAACTATACGTTTGCAAAGAACCTCAGCGATGCGCCCGACTTTCGATCGCCAATGTTCGAGTCGGCCGCTCCCCAGAACAATTCCGATCTGGCCGCGGAAAAGGGGCTCGCTTGTGACATTCGCCACCGCTTCTCGTTGAGTACCGTCTATAACGTTCCGACCCTGGGCAAGTCCGGTATCGCACACACACTCACCAAGGATTGGCGTGTCTCAGCCATCTTCCAGGCGCAGAGCGGATTTCCTTTTACGATTTCGGTGTTTGGCGACACAGCGAACGCCGGCACGTTGTTAGGTGAAAATCCAATCCGGGCAAACTACACGGGGCAGCCGATTTTTGGCGCGGGCACGCACACAGCGGCGAGTTGGTTTAATCCCGCGGCATTCGCCACGCCGGCCGCATTCACTTTTGGAAATGTCGGACGAAATACGATCTATGGCCCGGGACGGCAGACGCTTGACCTGGCCCTGCAACGTGAGTTTTCAATCACGGAGAAGATCAAGTTTCAGGTTCGAGCCGAAGCTTTCAACGCACTAAACCACACGAATCTGGGAACGCCTAATCGCTTCGTGAATACTCCGCAGTTCGGAACCATAACCGAAGCCGCGACGCCGCCCAGAGAGATCCAACTTGGGGCTCGGCTGTCATTCTAGGTACTCGAACTCTGACGACATAACATCCACGAGTCCATTAATTAATAGCCCAATAGCGGTGCCTGTGAGTCTGTAAAGTGCGTGAGCTACGAAGCCAGGCGAAGCGATCCTTTGACGACCGCAAGGCGTATCTGGCCATCAATCCGATGATTAAGCCGCGGGCCACCGGCGCCAGGATCATCCATGCCCCAAGATGATTATTAGTCGTGGAAACGAAATCGGCTGATAGTTTTTGGAAGAAGACGAGATTTGTAATTAAGGCGATTAGCCAGACGAGAAGCTTCGCAACCACGGCGCTAAGCACGCCGATCACAATTGCCATCAATGAAAGAATTAGTATGCGTTTGTCACGCGTGAAGTCCGCCTGACGGTCTTCGACCCGTTCAACTCTGGTAGTCATTAGTTTCCTTTTGATGCGATTAGAAATTCGGTGGGGCCGAAT
>DASWQK010000132.1:0-11283 GCA_036403735.1 Pyrinomonadaceae bacterium | reverse complement strand
AATTCCAGGTTGATGCGTCGGGGTACTACTGGTATCACGGGCGCACCGACGACATGCTGAAGGTCGGCGGCGTCTTCGTCGCTCCGTCTGAAATTGAAAACTGCCTGCTTCAGCATGAAGCGGTACTTGAATGCGCGGTCGTGGGCCACGACGAGGATGACGGGCTGGTTAAGCCGAAAGCCTTTGTCGTCGCGCGCGACGGTTATCAAGCTGGCGATGCACTAGCTGAAGACATCAAGCAATTCGTGAAAGCGCGCATCGCACTCTACAAGTATCCGCGCTGGATCGAATTTGTTGGTTCCCTGCCAAAGAACGATCGCGGCAAGATCGATCGAAAGCTCCTTAAGCAATAGACTGGTGTTGGTTGACGGTCAGAGATTAGCGGCATGCGGTGCTGTAGCGTCGGGGCTGCGTTCTTTTCGGACTAGAGAGTTAGGAAAACCCGCCAAAACATTAGAGAAATCGAAAATTAGGCCGCGCCTGCTCCTCTCTTTACTGGAATTGCATACCTACTAACCATTTCTTTCATACGAGGACGACGAAGGACTCTACGGAGGGAATACACATCGTGAGGAAGTTATTTCTATTGTTGGCGGCGTTGGTGGTAATCGCATTGCCCGCGGTTGCTTCAGCCGACACAGTCACTTTTCAAGCGCCGGCAACCGGCGCCAATCAGGGAAGCGGTGGGCCGAACCAGTTCAATCTGGACCATCACGATGCTTACACGTGGCGCATTGACGGCGTCAATCTTGCCGGCAAGACCATCACGAGTGCCACGCTGACGTTCCGCAACATCAGCAATTGGGACACGAACAAGAACATGTTGTTCATCCACCTGCTCGATACTGCACGGCGCGCCGGAGTCAACTCGTTTCAGGATGCGCCCGCAACTCAGGTCCCGGTCATCGACATCAACGACGATTTCGCGGGCACGCGTTATCTAAACAACCCACTGGTAGCGCCGGGCACCGGAAACACATTTCTGACGCAGCAATCGTTTACCACCACGGGTCATGATTTTGTATACACATTCACTGCGGATCAATTGAAAGTTCTGAGTGCATACTTCCTGAACGGCGGCGATATCGCGTTTGGATTCGATCCCGATTGTCACTTCTGGAATGATGGCATCGCCTTCTCGTTCACCACGGCGCCAACCGCGACGCCTGAGCCGGCGACCCTGGCATTGCTGGGAACCGGATTGGCCGGACTGTATTACAGTCGCAAACGAAAGAAGCAACAGCAGGCACAGATTATCAACTGAAAGATCGCTCGCGATTTGTCAAAAGAAAAGCCGCGGATTCGCTCCGCGGCTTTTTTTGTTTTTTGGAGTGCGGCGGCAGAGCGAAGCGCCGACGCCGCTTTGGATCCGAGTAGTTAAAAACCTGGCGGCCGACTCGACGGTCAATCCAAAGCGCCGTCGCTGCCGGCGCACTCCAAATTAACTCCGCAATCTTCCTTCCAAATTGTAATCACGCAATCTGCGATAGAGAGTTGACGGCGAGATGCCCAGCATCTCTGCAGCCCTGCCACGATGCCATCCCGTCTGCTCCAGTGCCGAGATGATTTGTTGTTTCTCAACGTCGCGAAGCGAACCCGTGTTCGAACCGCCCGCCATTTCGCTCGAGGCGGAAACTCCTGGCGCTGGTGAACTTTGCATCGGGACGAATGGCATCGAGCCATTCACGCGCGCGACTTCGGGGGGCAACTCGTTTGCGGTAATTACACCTTCATTAGAAAGCAGGATCGCCCGCTCCAAACAATTGCGAAGCTGGCGCACGTTGCCAGGCCACTGGTACGCGCGCAACTTGTCCAACGCGTCCGATGTGACTTCCGGAGGATGCGGGCCGCCAAGGTGCTTCAGAATATGATTCATCAAAGGCTCGATGTCTTCGGGGCGATCCCGAAGCGGCGACAGGTGAATCTGAAAACTGTTGATGCGATAAAGCAGGTCAGCGCGAAAAGCGCCGTCAGCGACCACGGTGTCGAGATTGCGATTCGTGGCGGCGACGATGCGGACGTTGACTTCAACTTTGCGCACGCCGCCCACGCGAAAGAAAGTGCGCGTCTCGATCGCCCGCAACAATTTCGCTTGCAGTCCGGACGGCAATTCAGTCACCTCATCCAGGAACAACGTTCCACCGTCAGAGAGTTCGATCAATCCCAGCTTGCGCGCTTTGGCGCCTGAAAACGCGCCGGCTTCGTAGCCGAACAGTTCTGATTCCAGCAACGATTCCTGAAACGCGGCGCAATTCAGATCGATGAAAGCTCCATTCGCGCGATTCGACAATCGATGAATTGCCTGCGCGATCAATTCTTTTCCCGTGCCTGACTCGCCGGTAATTAAGACGGACGCTTCCGAAGGTGCGACGCGCTCGACCAAACGAATTGCTTCGGCCATCGCCTGCGATCGGCTGATGATTTCCGGTACGGCGGATTTGCGCTCGATCTGCGCCCGCAGTCTTTGATTGTCAACGCGCAGGTTTCGCTTTTCCGCGGCCTGCCGCACGCGCACATCGAGCTCATTGATGCTGTAGGGCTTGGTAAGGTAGTCATACGCACCGAGCTTCATCGCCTCGACGGCGGTTTCGATCGTGCCCTGGCCGGTGAGCATGATTACTTCCGGAGGGTTCGGGCGCTCATGCACGCGCCGCAGCAACTCCATGCCGTCCATGTGCGGCATGTTAATGTCGCACAGCAGCACATCGACGTTGCTCTCTTCCAGTTTGCGCAATGCTGCTTCGCCATCATTCGCAGCCTGGACGCGGTAACCAAGTCTTTGAAGTTCTTTTTGCAAGACGAGCCGAAGATTTGCCTCGTCTTCGGCGATCAGTAATCTCGCATCACGCTGTTCGTTCACTGGCTTTACCCCGCACTTGGAAGGCCGTTACTACTCAGTCGCGACCGGCAACGTAATCGTGAAGGTCGTGCCGACGGCCACGTTCGATCGCACGTCCAGGCGACCTCCATGATCAGATAAAATACCATAACAGACGGCCAGTCCCAGCCCCGTGCCGCGGCCGACGTCTTTGGTTGTGAAGAAAGGATCGAAGATCTTCGTCATATTTTCCGGCGAGATGCCCAGGCCAGTGTCTTTCACCTGGACCAGCACTCGCGGGCCCGCGTGCGTAGTGCGCAAGGTAAGCGTCCCGCCGTCCGGCATAGCATCGATAGCGTTCGTCGCTAAGGCGACCACGGCTTGCTGCAATTGCCCAACGTCGCCGAGGACCACCGGCAGATTGTCTTCGGCTTCGATTTCGATCCGAATGTTGTCACCGCGCTGTTGGTGAGTAACCAGGCGGGCAGTGCCTTTGATTACTTCAGTCATATCAACCGGCACTCGTTGCCCGGCACGCAGTCGACTGAAATCGAGTAAGCCGTTCGTGATCGACTTGCAACGAAAAGCTTCGTCGCGAATCAGACCGAGGTACTCGCGCAAATCATCGGCGTCCGGCGAGTCGCCAAACGCACCTTCCTGGATACGTTTCTCCAGAGACTCTGCGCAGGCTGCAATGGTCGCCAGAGGATTGTTGATTTCGTGGACGACGCCCGCAGCCAGGCGTCCTACAGCGGCAAGTTTCTCTGCGCGCGCCACTGCCCGGTGGGCTTTGACGCGCGTGGTTATGTTTTCGCCAACGGTAATCACATGCGTCACCTGCTTCGTTTCGCCGGCGCGCATCGGAATCTTGCTAATAAGCCAATGGTTGGTGTCGCCTTCATCGGTGACTGTCTCTTGTTCGACGCGGTGAATCTCACCGGTCGCGAACACTCTGCCGAACTCGCGTTCGAGTAGCTCACGATTCTGTTTGGTCAGCACCTCAAAAATGTTTCTACCAAGGACTAATCCGCGCGGCAGACCGAGTTCGCCGAGTTCCCGGTTGCGGTTCCAGGCGACGATTCGATATTCACGATCGATCGCATAGAGCGATAAAGGCAGCGTGTCGATGATCGCTTCGGTGAAGCGCTGCTGCATTTCGGCTTCAGCCGTGCGGCGGTCGACTTCTTCGGCCAGCGTCGCGGCGGACTCGCGCGCCTTCAGATATAAGCGCGAAATCTGGGCCGCCAGCGCAGCTTGCAGCACGGCCGCGTCAATCAGGCGATACTCACTTTCGCTGCAATCTGCTGCCTCAGCGAACGCAACCACCAGGGCCCCGGAATTCTTTTCACCGAAACCAATCGGAACTACATACTCGATTTTGTGCTCAGCATTGCGGAACATGAACTCCCTGCGATTGGTCAATCGCAGAGATGAATCTGCTCGCGCCGATGCCAGCCACTTCTCAAGACGCTTCTGATTTATCAGGGCGGAACTTCCGGCGCTGCCTTCGCGATCGAAAACACAGACGGCCAGGCCTTTGCCGTTGTTCCGAATCGCACAGGCTGTCTGCGCTGCGTTGGTTCCCTCGAAGAGAGCTCCGGCTACCTGTCTTGCGACCTGCTCAGGATAGATTGTGCGCAACAGTCCGCGGCCGAGGTCGGCCAGAAAGCTTAACTCGCGATTGCTGCCGCGCAGTTCTGATTCGCGTTGCGCGATGCCCAGATGAGAGTTGATGCGGGAAAGCAATTCACCCGGCGTCGAAGGCTTAACGATGTAATCATCAGCCCCCGCGGTAAATGCCTGGACCTTGAGACCCTCGCTGTCGTTCGCTGAAAACACGACCAGCGGAAGTTGCTTCAACTTCGGCTGCGCGCGCACCAAACGGCACAACGCGAGACCATCGACGTCCGGCAGCTCAACGTCGAGCATCACCAGATCGCACGATTGCTCGCGCAACAAACGCAAGGCCTCCGGCGCATCGCGGACAGTAATCGTCTTATGACCCGCGGTTTCGAAAATACTGCGCAGGCCGTCGCGCGCCGATCTGTCATCGTCGACTATGAGCAGAGTTGCGGCGGCGTGTCGTTCAATTGATGATAAAGCCATTCGAATTCGGTGTTATGAGTCTGAGTTCTAATCACAGACTCTTCGGTATTGAGGCGGGCGCAAAGACTTGAGACGCTCTGGGCGGAACGGCACAATCTGGACAAGGCGCTGGATTTAAGCGGCCGTCAGAACAGCGGCCGGTTGCGGGATAGACGATTCATGGTCCCGCTTGCCACTCTTCCAATTTGACGGTTCGAGGGGCTAATTGTCAAGGATTAGTTGATTGGCCGCGTTACCGCACGTTTAAGAATACTTTTTCTTAGACAACCGGTTAGGTGTGTCCGGCGCGAAAGTTTGCAAATACGAACGGCGCGCCATGTCTGGCGGAAAAAAGTCTGCGCCGAAAGCAATCACCGGAGCAACTCGGCATTTTCACTTTCGGCGCATGACTGGGCAAGTTAACGGACGCTTGCACGCATCCGTTACCTGGGGTGTTGGGGCTAAATCAACTCGCGGTTGGCGAGTCCTTCAAAAATCTTACGCGGCTAGCGGGCCCAGTGCGGTGGGCCCGTCCAGCGGTAAACGCTACCTAGCCGCACGCTCTCCCTAACAACCCGCGTGCCGATCATTCTCGACCCCTCCATCCGGAATTTTCGCGCAAATAATAAGCCGAGCCCGAGTGCGAGAGGTTTTCGAACTCTCACTTTTCAAACTGACAGGTCAAAGTGAGAATCGGGCTTGTATGCCAATAGCAGAAGAGACCTCCTAATAAACATAACCCGCGGCCAGAACGTAGAAACATTACTCCATGGACTTGGTTGACAATCTTAAGTGGCACAGTGCACCTTTCATGAACTTTGAGTCAGCAACCAACAACTAAGACTCCGGCTAAGAAACGAGCGTCGCGGCAGAGCGCCGGCTATGGCGAACTGCTGCGTGGCAATCGTCCGTTTCGTCTCCTGTGGCTGGGCCAGGTTGTGAGCCAGATGGGCGATTGGTTCGACACGATCGCTGTTTACACGATCGCTTTGAGGCTTACTGGTTCGAGTCGTTCAGTCGCGCTCATCATGGTGGCGCGATTTCTGCCGACGGTAGTGTTGGGGCCGGGCGCGGGCGTGATCGCGGATCGATTCAGCCGGCGCTCGATCATGATCGCCTCTGACATCATGCGCGCGATCGTCGTGCTCGGATTCTTATTTGTGCGCCGTCCGGACCAAATGTGGCTGGTTTACGTCCTGACAGTTTTCCAGCTCGCGTTTTCAACATTCTTCGAGCCGGCGAAAACCGCTGCGATACCATCGATCGTTTCCGATCGCGAATTAGTGCCGGCCAATGCCATCGCCGCGGTGACCTGGTCCGTGATGCTCACGCTGGGCGCAGCAGTCGGTGGTTTTGTCACCGGATTATTCGGCACGAACGCCGCGTTCATTTTGGACTCGCTGACCTTCGTCGCTTCGGCAATTTTGATTGGGAGCGTTAGTTTCCCGCACCGCCCGCCCCGGGTGAAGAGTAAGGCCACGGTCGGAAAGGTTTTGGGCATCACCGAGACGATCGAAGGCATGCGTTACGTCAATCATCGGCCACGAGTATTGGCCTACTTACTCGTTAAGCCGGCGTGGGGAATGGGTGGAGGCATTCTCACCTTGCTTGCTGTTTTCGGCGAACGAGTGTTTCCGGTTGCCGGCAAAGCGGCAACTGGCATTGGCGTATTATTCACGGCTCGCGGAATCGGCACTGCCGTTGGCCCATTCATCGCGCGCCGTTGGGCTGGCGAAACACGCTCGCAAATGCAAAATGCGATCGCGATTGGATTTTTGATCGGCGGGGCTTTTTACATCGCCTTCGGCGTCAGCCACAGTTTCGTCTTCGCGCTCTTGTTCTTAGCGATCGCGCACGCAGGTGGAAGCATTCTGTGGGTTTTTTCAACCGTCCTCTTGCAACGCGCGACCGAGGATCAATTCCGCGGGCGCGTGTTTGCGGCGGAACTAGGTCTGGCGACGCTGACGATGGCGGCGTCGAATTATCTGGTCGGCGAGTTGATTGATCGGTTTGGATTATCTCCGCGCGTCGTCACGGCGGGAGTGGGAACCTTCTTTATGATGCCGGGCATCATTTGGTTCCTGACGCAGAAATGGTGGGACCGCAAAGAAAAGTTTCCGCCGTCCGCAGTGACGACGGAACAGATCGCGGCGGCCATGGAAACTGAGCACTTCGAAATCTAACACCGCGATGTTTAGAGGCGGGCTACCACCCGCCTTTAAGATCGTTAAGAAAGAAATGGCGGGCAGTAGCCCGCCTCTAACCGGTAATGAAGCTCAAAATCGGCGTCATGGGATCAGCGGCCGAGGCCGGGACGACGACGATCGGCGAGACTGCGCGCGCTTTGGGCCAGGCGATCGCCGCGCGCGATCTTATTCTCCTTAGCGGCGCAACGACTGGAGTCATTCATCTCGTCGGCAAAGCCGCACGCGACGCGGGCGCCTTTCACCTCGGCATCTCACCGGCTGAAAATGAACGCGACCATGTTGAGAGATTTCAACTGCCGACCGATGCGTGCGACGCAATTGTCTATACCGGCTTCGGCTTGAAGGGTCGCAACGTCGTTTTAGTGCGATCGTGCGACGTCGTTGTATTCATTGCCGGTTCGATCGGCTCTCTCAACGAATTCACGATCGCGTACGATGAGGGCAAGATCATCGGATGCCTGGCGGGAACCGGTGGAGTCGCAGACGAGATCAAAAGCATTGCGGAAACATTTCCGAAGAAGACAAAAGCGCGCATTGTTTATGATGATGATCCAGCGAAGCTGATTGATGCGTGCCTTGTGAAAGTCCGCGCAGCGGGGCAGTAGGAGTGAGCGAGGGGCGTTTGTGGCAGAACCCCGAGCGGTAGCGAGGAGGATCAACGACTCAGTTTGAATCAATGATCCGGTCGCTACCGTTCCCGGTTCTGACACGGCGACACGATTCCTGGAGGATTGTTTATGGACCTTGGAATAAGAAATCGAGTCGCTATCGTCGCCGCTGCCAGTCGCGGCATCGGCTTCGCTTGCGCGCGCGAGTTGGCGCGTGAAGGCGCGCGCGTCTTCTTGTGTTCGCGGGATGCTAACCACGCATCAGAAGCTGCGCAGAAAATCCACGAAGAGACCGGCGCGGACGTGGCGGGCATCGCCTGCGACGTTACCAATGACGCCGATGTTCAGGCATTTGTAAATCTCGCGATTGAACGCGGCGGACAAATCGATATCTGTGTGACGAATGCAGGTGGTCCACCGGCAAAAGTTTTTGCCGAAACCGATCTCGATCTGTTTCGCAAAGCGTTTGAACAAAACGCGCTGTCAGCGATCAGGCTCGCGAAGCTCGTACTTCCCGGCATGCTCGAGCGAAAATGGGGACGCATTATCAACATCACTTCCGTATCCGTGAAGCAGCCGATCGACGGCTTGCTGCTCTCGAATACAGTGCGCGCAGGATTGACGGGTTGGGCCAAGACCGTTTCGAACGAGGTGGCTGCGCAGGGAGTAACGGTGAATAACGTCGCTCCCGGCTACACGTTAACTGAGCGGCAGGACGAACTCGCCGAAGTGCGCGGCAAAGCCGCTGGCAAATCGAAACAGGAAGTGATCAGTTGTGGGCGTTCCAAGCGCCAATACGTCGCATGGCCCAGCCGGAAGAAATCGCGGCTGCAGTCGCGTTCCTGGCTTCAGAACGCGCGTCCTACATTACCGGCGTGACGTTGGCAGTTGATGGCGGCTGGGTGAAGAGTCTGCTGTAGCGCAACTTGTTAAGTTGCGTGAGTCAATCGCAAGCTAACAGCTTGCGCTACATTCGGCGCTATACTGATCGCGATGGCACGCGGTTGGGAAAGCAAATCAGTCGAAGATCAAATCGACGCGGCGAAAGCGGACAGAGACGCGCAGATTAAACCTCGCCTAACTCCGCAACAGCGCGAGCAGAGGGAACTAAAGCAATCGCTGCGGCTTTCGCGCGCGCAAACCCTCAGGCGTTTGAATGCAGCCACCAACGACCGCTATCGAGCGCAGCTGCAATCGGCGCTCGATGATCTCGATGCTCAGTTAGCGCAATGCGAAGTCAATTCCGACAAGCAATAATTGTGGGCTTACGGATTCGGTGACGCAGCCGCCGCGGGCATCTTGAACTTCGAATCGTCAACCGCCGGGTTCACCTTCATTTCCGTAAACGTGCGGGTCGAAACTGGATTGCCTGACTCGATCGTCGAGCTGCGAGCGATGAATCCGAACTTCACCCCATCGACTTCGCGATAGTCTTCGACATCCAACTGATCCGGAATATTTCCGATCATCGTCGGAGTGAAAGTTACCCGCCGAAGCAGTAATCCAGTGGTCGCATCGAAATAGAAGCGCAGACGTTTGCCATCGGCTGTCGCGCCGTCAGTCACGTACACATCGCGATCGCCGATCTTGTCCCGGCGAACTCTGGGCGGTCGTGCGTATTGATCCTTGAGACTAATCAGAACAAATAGACCGTTTCCGGCTTTGAAGGTGGCCAACTCGCCGCCGGTGATTTCGCGAACGCCGCGCGCAGTTTTCTCCCAACCAACTTGTCCGTCGAAGCCGCGCTCGAAAGCACCCTGCGGCGTCGTCACCATGAAATAAAACTTATCGCCGGACTGTAGCAGCTCGAACTGGAAGGAATTTCCATTGGCTTGAGCGATTGAGCCTTTGGCGGTGCGAGTCTTGAGTTTGTCGATTCCTGCCTGTCCGCCGATGGCTGCGATGTACTTATTGAAAATATCATCCGCGCTCGGCAATGCCGGCGTAGGATTCGGTGTAGCCTGAGCTTGACCGGCCGGAGGCGTAACGCCACCCGCCCCTGGTCCCGCACCGCCCGGATTCGCCGCCGGCGGCGACGGTATCGGCAATGGCAGGGTTGGAATCGATTGCGGCTGATTACGTCCGCGATGACAGGTGTAACAGGCCACTTGCAACTGTCCCTTGAAATTATTCTTGTTGATGTCCAGGACCATCTTGATCATTTCGCGCGCAGTATTCTTCTCCGGCTTGGTGTCGGCCGCGTAGTCCCACTGCCCGTTGTTATTAACATGGCAGAAATTGCATCGACGTCCCATCGACGACGCAAAATAATTCATGACCGGGATGAGCTGAGACGCCGGCAAGTCGCCCAGGATCTTGATATTTTTCTCACGACCCTCCTGAGCCACCGTCTTTTCTTGCGTGCCCGGCGCAGCTGGCGTCTGGACCGGAACAGGCATTCCCAGCGACGAATACAAAGCGGCAAACTCATCTTCGCTTGCGGCAGCTTTCTGTGCGCGAAGGTTACTGACTACCACGACAGCGCAAGCGCAGGCCAGCGCGACGACGATGAATCTCAGGACATTCAATCTCATTGTTTTGCTCCGATGACTTTGGGGCTACAGGTCAAACCTCTTGCCAGTAATGTTTGGGAAGACTAACGGCAGGCAGTTATAGACTGAAACCGGCGATTGATGCAACGCGAGACGAAGAGAATGACTGCGGAAAAGCAAAACACCCGGCGCCGGGGCCGGGTGCTTCGGTTTGGAGTACCGCCTTCAGGCGGCAGTAATCATAGTCACCGCCTGAAGGCGGAACTCCGAACTATTTCTGAATCTTGCGGGCGTGATTCTCTTTAGCCTTCATCAAGCTGTCGAGCGATTGATAAATCTGCAGATACATCTGTGTCTCGCGCGGTATCAATCCTCGCCACCCGGCGCCCGCGCGACGGATGTAGCCGGGGATTTTGGCAGCGTTCGAATTGTAACCGGCGGCGATAATTTCCGTAGGCGTCGCCTGCTTGGCGGCTATGGCGGATTGCACATCTTCGTTGGCGGACAAATCGTTCCAGGTATCCTGCATGTAAAGCAGCATGGCCTCAAGCGCGTTTCCGTGATTGCGCATCCCGAGCACGAAATCCGGATTCAATCCCACGCCCGGATGACGCTGGCGCATCAGGTTATAGGTCCACGGAATCATCTGGACCATGCCACCCGCGCCCGCTGAACTAACTGAGTACCGATACGTGTCCAATTCATTCAACGCATAGAGCGTGTAGATCTCTTCAAATAACGCGATCCGATTTTCATTGCGGAAGCGATCGTGATCGACGTGTTCGACGACGCAAAGATGTTTGGCGACCTCAATCAGATTTGGATTGATTGGCGTCCCACGCTCGCGCAGTCGTTTCGCGGCGAGATCGACCATCGAATTCACGTAAGTCTGACCGGACTTCATGAGATCGGCGGACAACAAAGCAGGATGGGCCGACGTGTAATAAGCCATCTCGCGAAAGACGCCGCGACGCTCAATCGGAAACTCGACGATGAGCGGCAGCAACGATCGGTTCTTATCATCAAAGATCGTGACGGCGGTATTAACGCCATTCGCGCGCACGACTCGAAGC
>DASWQK010000131.1:0-4300 GCA_036403735.1 Pyrinomonadaceae bacterium | reverse complement strand
AGCGACGCAATAGCCGTCGGCCGTGAGGAGAGTTTCGATCCCATCGCGAGTCTCGTGAACATCCTCCACTACCAGGATGACCGGCGGCAGTTTGTCGTCTGTAGTAGCTAAGATGCTTTCTGGTTCGCTGATTTTTAACAGAAGTGGTTGGGTCACAGATACCAATCTAGCCAAAGCCGACGGGCCGGTCTGTGCGGTAGGCCGCTTATAATTTTTCACTAGCGTTCAATTCAGTGAGGGCCAACGGGTCGCGCATCGCTTCCTGATAAAGATTGCCGCGGCAATGCCTTTATCAAGCCGACGCATCATACTCAATCGCCGACTATTATCAAGCTGATTTCATTTGGGTAAGAGGTCCCGGACTATAAGTGGTCTACCGCACAGACGGTGCACCCTGCCTTCGCCTAACCTGTAATCTTAATCTTGGAATGTAGCAACTAGAGTGGGCTATCGGGCCGTCCTTAGTGGTTGACGGGAAACGAAAAAGAAACGCCTGATATCTATGCTATGAGGCTAAGAAAAACCGCAAAGTAGGAGACTACTAAAGATTGAAATGATCACGATCAATTCAGAGCAGTTTGGCGAAATTTGTAACGGGGTGTGGCGCGACCGGGAAGCAGTCCTTGAGGGACGCGGCAGCTTGAGTGGCGAGGCCACTTTGGTGCGAGCCGTGTTCTGGCGTTTGTGTAAGGTCGGACTCAACCCGAAAGGTTCCGCCGATAGCGACGGTTCGAAGCCGGCAATGCTCGCTTATCAATTGGTGGTCGGCCGCATGTTGGCAGCGAACGGCCGTCCGGCGTTTGACGGCGCGCCCATCCTGAATGCACTCGTCGAGCGCTATACAAATGAAGCCGAAGGCAGTGCCTGAGAAGATCTGATAAGAATACGGCTCTCGCATTACGGTGGTGCTACCCATCGTGTTCACTTCATAACAACTTGTGCTGTGCATTTCATCACTTGCTGCCAACTGTTTGCTCCTCTAGCATCCGCGCAGCGGACAAAACTTAATAGCCGGTGGCAGCGCACCGGATCAGAATCACAGAACGCTCTTGTCCCTCGCACATCCGTGTCATACTCTGCGCTGGCCAAAATTATTGGCAATCCTTGCGGAATCTGATGCGAACCCCCATCCCGTCGAAAGCCTGTCTTCGTGCCGCCTTGTTTGTCTGTTGCGTCGTCGTGCTGGCAACGCCGTCCGCTGCGGAACGCTTGCCCATAAAGATTTTTACGAGCGCCGACGGCCTGGGCAGCAGCTTCGTAAGTTCATTGATGCGGGACTCGCGCGGATTCCTTTGGGCTTGCACTCGCGATGGCTTGAGCCGTTTTGATGGTTCGCGCTTTGTTACTTATCAAATTGGCGACAACGGCGCGCCCCCCGGTATCGAACAGATCCTCGAGACTCACAAAGGCGTTTATTGGATTTCAACTACCGGAGGGCTATTCCGTTTTGATCCCGATGCGCCGCTAACGGCCAGCGAAAGTAAGAGCGCCGATAGAGCCATCCTCAAGGCCGAGTTTATTAGCAACGAACGCGGTGCTCTGTACGAAGACCACGCCGGCAATCTGTGGTTGGGAAGCAATAATCTCTATCGCTTGCTGGAGAAAGACAACAAGACGGTTTTTGAAAAACTCGAACTGAGTTTGCCGGTGAATCCGTCGAACTCTTTCGGGATTCTGGCGATCACTGAAGGACCGGACGGCAGTCTTTGGTTAGCCACGTCATACGGCGTGGTTCGACGCTTCATGGATAGTAAGCAAGTCTATTACCGCATTGACGACCCACGCACTAACGGTTTGACAAGCATCCTCCAGGATCGCAACGGACGGATCTGGGTTGGACGCGAAAGAGGGGGCGTCGTTATCAAGCCCGAATCGCTTGATGAATTGTCGTTGCGCGAGCCGCTGACGATACGCAATTTGGATAAGCTTGCACGTGAAGGAACTGACAAAGAACATCTCAACTCGCCTGAGAAGCCGGGAGAAATTCTCAAGTACTCGGATGCCGAAGGCGTCGTCAGGAGCTATGTCAGGTTCTTAGGCGAAACTGCAGACGGGCACATTTGGATTTCAACGTTTAAGGATGTGATCGACTTTGATGGACACACGTTCCACGGGTACACAAGTGCGCAGGGACTTCTTGAGGCCACTACGCATTTGATCGAAGATGCCGGTGAAAACCTGTGGTTGGGTGGCGCCAACGGGCTGGTTCGGTTGGATCGTGGCGGCCTGACTTCTTACCTGTCGGCTGATGGTTTGAGCAACGCGAACGTCACGGTTACGAACGAGACTAGAGACAAACAAATCTATGTGATGACCAGCGATCTGTCTCTCAGTTTGTTTGACGGCAAGCGTTTTCAGACGATCCGTCCGGCATTGCCGGAGCACGCGCAAGCCATATGGACCGCGAATGCGGCGTTTCAGGACAGCGCGGGCGAATGGTGGTTCTTAACGAATGAAAAACTGTTTCGCTTCGCGGCCACGAAAGATTTCCGCGAACTCGCCCGGCTGCGCCCGCGCGCAACCTACGACAGTCGCGATGGCCTGAAAAGCGATCAGATGTTTCATCTCTGGGAAGACTCGCATGGCGATCTTTGGGTCAGCACTCGCGGCTCTCAACCGTCGCAAGCTGGTTTGTCGAGGTGGAGCCGCACCACGGAGAACTTCTACACGTTCATGGAGGCTGACGGTTTTCCCTCAAACAAATGGGCTTCGTCATTCGCGGAAGACGGAAACGGGAATCTTTGGTTCGGATTTTATCTTGGTGGACTGGTGCGTTACGCCGGCGGCCGATTTATGGAATTTACGAGCAGTGACGGCGCGCCCGGCGGACTAATTACAGCTTTGCACTTAGACCAGCAAGGCAGGCTGTGGGTTGGGTCATCGCAGAGTGGCTTAAGCCGAATCGACGATCCGTCCGCGGCCCATCCTCTTTTCACTAACTTCTCTGCCGAAAACGGTCTGGCGAGCAACAATGTGCGTTCGATTACTGAAGACCTTTTCGGCAATATCTATGCGGGGACCGCGCGGGGCATCGATAGACTTTCGCCGGACACAATTCGCATCAAACATTATTCGGTCAGCGACGGATTAGCCGGAGACTTCGTCTCGACAAGTGTCCGCGACCGGAGCGGTGCTTTGTGGTTCGGCACCCAGAGTGGTTTGTCGCGGCTGGTACCGAGGCAAGACAAGTCTTTGACGCCTCCGCCGGTTTGGGTCAGCGGCCTGCGCATCGCCGGCGAGCGTCGTCCGGTTGCCGAGTTGGGGACCGCGGATATTCCTGTGTCTGAACTCGAACACTCACAGAATAACTTGCAGATAGACTTTTTCGGCATCGACTTCAGTACCGGAGAGTCTTTGCGATATCAGTACAAGCTAGAGGGCGCCGATAAGGATTGGAGCGCGCCTACTGAGCAGCGCACGGTTGCCTTCGCGAATCTCCAGCCGGGCAGATATCGTTTCCTGGTTCGGGCCGTCAACACCGAGGGACTGGCTAGCGACAAACCCGCAATCGTAAGTTTCCGAATCCTGGCGCCGATATGGTTGCGTTGGTGGTTTATCAGTCTTGCCGTTTTGTTGACCGGTGCGCTTTTCTTTTTGCTGTATCGTTACCGCGTGGCCCGGCTGCGAGAAGTCAACGTCGCTCTGGCAGAGGCGAAACAAGCCGAAGAGAATTTACGGAAGGCGAATGAAGCAAGACTGGTCGAACTCGAACGAGTACGCAAACGGATCGCGACTGACTTGCACGACGACATCGGTTCCAGCCTGACTCGTATTTCGCTCTTGAGCGAAGTGACCCAACGACAAGGCCGTCAGGTCGAGACGGCCGCGGGCGGCTCACTGTCAGTGATTGCCGGGCTGTCGCGCGAGCTGGTTGATTCGATGAGCGACATCGTCTGGGCCATCAACCCTGAAAAAGATAGCCTCGGCGATCTGACCCAGCGCATGCGCCATTTTGCCAGTGATGTTTTTACCGCGCGCGGAATTGATTTTCACTTTCGCTTCCCCGAATCCGAGCGCGAGGTTAGAGTGGGCGCTAATTTGCGCCGCGAGCTTTTTCTGATTTTCAAAGAAGCCATCAATAACGCCGTTCGTCATTCGGAATGTACTGAGAGCGAGATTGAATTTAGATTGGCGCCAGACTGTGTGTTCTTAGAGTTGAGAGATAATGGCCGGGGCTTCGATGTCCAGAGCCAAAGCCGCGGACACGGCCTCATGAGTATGCGCGCGCGGGCCGAAGGTCTCGGTGGCAAGCTTGAAATCGTGTCGCTTCAAGGTTCAGGAACAACACTGACGTTCGTCA
>DASWQK010000130.1:0-10450 GCA_036403735.1 Pyrinomonadaceae bacterium | reverse complement strand
CCGTTGCTGTGGTACGGCTGGCTGGTCGGTGTGGATATTTCATTCTTTGGAGGCACCTGGCCCACCTGGTACGCAGTCGGCTACCAGGTGATCCTGCAGTGCAGTCATATCATGCTGGCGCCGATTTGGATGCTCGGGCTCTCGTTGCTTTATGTCGATGAACGCGTGCGTCATGAAGGTTATGACATCGAGTTGATGGCCGCGCGTCAACTTCCCGAGATGCCGAAACTCCCCGGCGTGGTTTCTCCTTTTGCGCCCGCGCTGGTCACAGGTCGAGCGCCAAGATTCGTTGCGCCACCTCCGGGTCAAATGAACACTGGCAGCGTACTGGGATTGAATTGAGACGAAAATGACTCGTCACCCTGCGAAGACGTCAACACTTGTGCTGCTCTCAATCATGCTGCTGCTCATCAGCGCGGTTGCGCTACGCGCAGCGACGCTGGCGGATTACGCGAGCAGAGTGTCGCGGGCACTTACTCTCATCGACGACGTACAACGCGCGTACGAACACCAAAGCAGCCATTCCTCGCCCGCACAAATCGCAGACGCCAATCTCATACTCGTGCGGCAGCACCTGCCTGAGAAGGAAACGATAAAGCTCGACGGTCAAACGATCTCAGTCGACAATTCGTGGCTGTATCCGGCATTGAGTGAGTTTGAGAGATCGAACAGCTCAACCGAACGCCGGGACGTAATTGCGCGCATCGCTGAACGCTTGCGAGCAATTCACGAGCACTTGCAGGAACTGGAGAAAGTAAAGAACACCGCGGCGACCGACAAGGACGGCGAGAAAGGAAGACTGGCCGAGATACTGCGGCGCCCGGAATACCTGCAAACCGCCGCGACGGGCAGCGCACTCGAAAGGCTGCTCGATCGATTTCTGCGCTGGCTCAACAAGTTGATTCCCCATCCAAAACCGATCCAGCCCGGCGGGTCGGCCTGGCTTTCCCGTCTCGCCCAAATTGTAATCGTCGCTGTATGCCTGGGGGGGATTGCCATTTTGATCTGGCGCTTTGGGCCACGCCTGTTGAGCGGTCGACGCAAAAAGAAAACAAAACGCGAAGCTCGCGTCGTGCTTGGTGAAAGGCTCGAAGCGGACCAGACGGCGGCAGACCTCCTGGCGCAAGCCGAAATTCTGGCACGAGAGGGCAACCTGCGAGCAGCGATTCGCAAAGCCTACATTGCGTTGCTGTGCGAACTTGGCGATCGAAAGATTATCAGCCTGGCCCAACACAAGACGAATCGTGATTATCTAAACTCAGTGCGCGATAAGGCGTCCCTGTATGCATCGATGCGCAAACTTACCAGCAGCTTCGAATTGCACTGGTATGGATTCGTGCCCGCGAATGAAAACGATTGGAATGAATTTCGCGCCGCTTATAAATCGACTTTGCGGACGTGAAGCAGATGTGTTTGAGAGCCTTTCATTTTTGAATCCATGCGCCAACGTCTGATCATTATCGTAACGCTCGTGGCGGTCGTCGCGGTTCTGGTGCTGCTGAATGCGGCGTCTTACGTGAAGGTGGAACCGACACCAGACTCTGAAAGCGCCCCGGATCGTTCGTCGTACAACGCGGGCGCTACCGGGACGCGGGCTCTCTATGATTTCCTGCACGAGTCGGGCTATCAGGTCATACGATGGCGGGAACCAACGTCTTCGTTGTTGAGTTCGAGCGGTCCCAAGCCGGCGACGCTGGTGGTGATTGGCGACACCAGAATTCCCTTCTCAAAAGTCGAAGGCAAAGAGATCTTGCTTTGGGTTGAATCGGGCGGTCGACTGGTGATCATCGATCGCACTCCCGACCAAAAACTGTTGCCGAAAAGCGGTGACTGGACCATTAGAGCGCTGCTGACAAACTTTCCCTGGTCCGATCTGGACCCAACTGACTTCGAACAGATGACGCGAGAAGTGAAGCCCGTCTCGCCCTCGCAACCCGCTCCGCTGGCGCGTAACGTTGAGACTGTGATGCCGTCGAGGTTCGCGAGCGCCGTCTCGTTTATCCGGGTTCCATCCTTGAAGAAGACCGACAAGTCCAATGCGGCTGACGAACCGTCGGGTGGCGAGAGTGATGAAGACGATGATTCCGAAGCCGAGGCAGAACCGACACCTGACATCTCGGCTGACAAACCCCCGAGTGTCTCGCCGGCGCCGTTCGCCAGCTTTGCCATGGATCGCGGATCGCTCTTGATTGATTATCCGCACGGCAAAGGTCGCATCGTTTTATTGTCGGATCCTTACATAGTCGCAAACAACGGAATTAATCGCGCGGACAATTTGCAGTTGGCCATAAACGTCGTGATGGGCAGCGGCGGTCTGATCGCGTTCGACGAGTTTCACCAGGGCCGTAGCTCGACGCACAACGCGCTGATCCAATACTTCGCAGGCACGCCCGTGCTGGCGATTTGCGCGCAGCTAATGCTAATCGCGCTGGCCGTCGTTTGGTCGCGCGGCACTCGCTTCGCGCGCCCCTTACCGCTGGTGCACGTCGATCGCAGATCCAGTCTTGAATTCGTAGCTTCGATGGCCGAGCTGCAGCAGCGCGCCAAAGCTCATGATCTGGCGCTGGAAAATATCTACGCACGAGTACGGCGCGTGTTGGTGCGTCATGCGGGGCTCAATCAAAACAGTTCGCGGGCGCAGATCGCCACCCGGGTGGCGGCGCGATCAAAGCTGGATGAGAAACAGCTTGAATCATTGATGCGAAGCTGTGAAGATACGATTAACGGCGCGCCCACCAATGCGAGGGAGACGTTGCGACTAGTCCGACGCCTGCGTGAGATCGAGGCCCGTCTGGGACTGCAAGGTCGGGCGCGCGATGCGAAACAGAGCGAAATGAGAAATTAGTGTTTAGATTTTAGAGCTTGGCTTTCGCGTTGTTTCCAAGCTCTAAGAACTAAGCTCTAAGCTCCAAAAAACCAAGACCTTCTTGACACGAATCCGAAGGCCCATTTCGAAACCATGCCTGAATACGTCTCCGCCACTATCGCTCATATCCGAAACGAGTTGCACAAAGTAATCGTCGGCCAGGATGAACCGATCGAACAGATTCTGGTTGCCCTGCTGGCCGAAGGTCACGCGCTGATCGAAGGCGTGCCGGGAACGGCGAAAACTCTGACCGTCAAAACTCTGTCGCGAATTCTCAACGCCGGCTTCGGCCGCATTCAGTTCACCCCCGATTTGATGCCGTCTGACATCACCGGCACGAATGTCTTCAACATGGCGTCGTCGAGTTTCAGTCTGCGGCGTGGACCAGTGTTCACGGACCTTCTGCTCGCCGATGAGATCAATCGCACACCGCCAAAGACGCAAGCCGCTTTGTTGGAGGCGATGGAAGAACGACAGGTGACGATCGATGGCGAAGCGTACGCGCTCTCGCCGCTGTTTACCGTGCTGGCCACGGAAAATCCGATCGAATACGAAGGAACGTATCCATTACCGGAAGCGCAGCTCGATCGATTTCTTTTGAAGATTCTGCTCTCGTATCCTTCGGCTGATGAGGAACATCAGGTCGTAGCGCGATGGGATTCCGGTTTCAATGCGCGCCGCCTTGATCAAATCGAGATTCAGGCGCTCGCGGACGCAGACGCTGTGTCGCGCTGTCGCGCGGAAGTACGAAATATGAGGGTCGAGCCGGGCGTGCAACGCTACATAGTTGACATCGTCCGCCGCACGCGCGATCACGCCGCCGCTCACTATGGTGCGAGTCCGCGCGCCGCGGTGGCGCTCCTGCTGTGTTCCAAAGCTTTGTCGGCGATTCGCGGCCGCGACTTCATCACGCCCGATGATGTGCGCGACATCGCGCGACCCGTGCTCCGTCATCGGTTGACGCTGCGCGCCGAAGCAGAGCTGGACGGCGCCACCCCTGATTCAGTGATCACTGACATTCTGCAAACGGCTGAAGTGCCGCGATAATGAGATTTGCTTTCAGCAAATTGTTCTATGCTCTGCTCGCCGTCGGCTTAGTTCCGCTCTCGCTCTCATGGAACCGCCCCGTGCTGCGCTGGCTTGCGCTTGCCTATGATCTCGCACTGCTCGCCTTCGCGATCTTTGATGGATGGAACAGTAAGCTCCCCGGTCGGGTTCGCATCGAACGCCACTTCGGTGGTCGCTTCGCCGTCGGCGCTGAAACAGAAGTTCGCATCGACGTAGCCAATCACACCGCGCGCGACTTATCGCTAGTCCTCAAAGATGAATATCCGCCGCAGTTGAAACTCGCGGGCGCACGCGAGGCCCGGTTGCCTGTCGAAGCGCAGACAAGTGCGTCGTTCAGCTATTGGCTCACGCCACCCAAGCGTGGCCGCTTCGAATTTGGTTTGATCGCGGTTCGTTTTCTTTCGCGCTGGCGTTTGGTTTGGAAGCAAGCACGTGTGGGCGAACCGATTGGCGTCAAGGTTTATCCGAACATGCGGCGAGCGCGCGAAGCAGAATTGAAAGCACTCGGCGCCAGATCATTCGTCGCGGCGCGGCGCAAATCACAATGGCGCGGTGAAGGACGCGACTTTGAATCGTTGCGTGATTATGTTCGCGGTGACGAGATGCGACACATCTCGTGGACGGCGACTGCGCGGCGCGGCAAGCTGGTGACGCGTCAATACCAGATGGAACGCGATCAGACAATTCTGATCGCGTTGGATGCCGGCCGGTTAATGACGGCGCGAATTGAGAACGAAACGAAACTGGATTCAGCGGTGCACGCCGCGTTGGCGCTGATGTCGGCGGCGGCGCGCGCCGGTGATAACGCCGGACTGCTGGTTTTTGGCCGCAAAATAAAAGCTTTCCTGCCTCCCAAGCGAGGCGCTGAGCATCTCGATGCGGCGCTCGAGGCGTTATACGCAATCGAACCTGAGATGATCGAGCCGAGCTATTCGCGCGCCTTTGAATTCATTTCAGCCAACAGCCGGCGCCGGGCGCTGGTCGTCGTGATCACGGATCTCGTCGATGAAGAAGGCTCGCGCGAATTGCTTTCGTCATTGAAGCTCTTGCGGCCCCGGCATCTGCCGTTAGTGGTCACGATTGCTGATCGAGATCTGAAAGCTGTCGTTCGCGAGCCTCCGGAAGACGTGCGCGAGATGTTCACGCAATCTGTCGCGGAAGAAATCATTCACCTGCGCGAAGCCGCGCTACGTTTGGTTGAATCACAGGGTGGATTAGCGCTGGATGTGACCGCGGCAGTGCTCGCGCCAAAGCTACTCGAAACTTATTTGAGAGTGAAAGAGCGCGGTTTGCTTTAGGTACGTTTAGAGGCGGGCTACTGCCCGCCTAATCATGGCATACGATCCGGCGGGCGGTAGCCCGCCTCTAAACGATCACTTCTGTTCTTCTCTGCCCGCCAGGAACAAATACGAGTACAAGGTTATTCCCGTCAGCACGCCAATTCCGATCTTAATTGCGGACGGAATTGGTTGTGGCGAGATGAAGCCTTCGATTGTTCCCGCAACCACCAGTAGCGGGATACAACCGACGATCAATCTAACTGCTTCCATCCCGCGCGATTTGAGCGCATCGCCCCGAGAGAGATTGCCCGGCATCAATAATGCCGTCCCGATCAAGAGCCCTGCGCCGCCCGCGATGAAGATACAGGTCAACTCGATCACGCCATGCGAAATCACAAAACCCAGGAGTAAGTCATTTCCGAATCCGGCGCGATAAGTCAGCGCGATGATTGCGCCAAATGATGCGCCATTGAATGCCAGCACATACAGAGTGCCCAGTCCGAAAACTGCTCCCAACGCAAAGGCATAAAACGTCACGCGAATGTTGTTCGTAAAAATCGCGGTGGACCCAATCTGGTTTGCTTCGTTCAGTTGCTCCCACCAATGCGTGCGATGGTTGATAACCGTCTCGCGGAAGAAAGGACTGATGCCGGCAAACTCAGAAAACTCCGGATCGTGACGCGTGCCAAAAAACGCGACTGCAGTGAATACGATGAACACCGCAAACGCAGTCGCCGTGTAGCGCCAGGTGCGCCGGAAGGTCCGCGGAAAGTCATGCGTAAAGAACCGGCCCGCCCGCGGAAGCCAGTCACCATCGGCCCGATAAATCCTTCCATGAGCCCGGATTACCAGGCTATTGAGGTAATTGACAAGTCGCGGGTCGCGCGATTCGGCGCGCGCAATTGCCAGATCTGAAGCAGTCCGCCGATAGATGCGGCCCAACTCGCGCACTTCTTCGCGATGCAACTTGCGCAGGGTCATGCGATCGAGAAGTTGCAACAACTCCTCGAGCCTTTGCCAGACGTTCTTGCGTTCGTTGATAAAACGATCGATGGGCATTATTCAGATCTCGAATTGCGGATTTCGGAATTTGGAATTTCGATTTAGACTGAGCGCAACGATTTATGGCCAATCAAATCCGCAATCCGCAATCCGCAATCCACAATCGCCTGGTTGAGTGTGTACCAAACTTCAGCGAAGGCCGCAAGGCCGGCACGGTGGATCGAATCGCCCGCGCTATTGAATCAGTCAAAGGCGCTGTCGTCTTAAATCGCCACATAGATTTCGATCACAATCGATCGGTGATTACTTTTGTGGGTGAGCCGCGCGCGATCGTAGATGCGGCCGTCTTGGCCGTGGCCACGGCTAAAGAATTGATCGACTTGCGCAATCACGCGGGAGTTCATCCGCGGATTGGCGCAACTGATGTCTTACCGTTCATTCCGGTAAGCGGAGTAACAATGGATGAATGCATGAAGCTTGCACATGAAGCGGGCAGACGCATCTGGGAAGAGCTCTCAATTCCGGTTTACTTTTACGAACGCGCGGCGCTGCGTCCCGATCGAGTGCGACTCGAAAATGTGCGCGGCAAGGGTTTTGAATGGCTGCGCGAAGAGATCAGCGCGAATCCCGATCGCGCGCCGGATGTTGGCGCACCGAAGTTGCACGAAACTGCCGGCGCGATCGCGGTCGGCGCACGTCCATTTCTAATTGCATTTAATGTAAATCTACGAACGAACGATTTATCGATCGCGCGCGGCATCGCCCGCGAAGTGCGCGAGCGTGACGGTGGGTTGCCCTTTCTGAAAGCGTTGGGATTTGACCTGCAGAGTCGCGGCGTGGTCCAGGTTTCGATGAACCTCGTTGATTACGAACGAACCGGCATCGCGCGCGCATTCGAAGCCGTGCGCGAAGCTGCGCTACGTCATAATGTCAAAGTTCTCAGTACTGAACTCGTCGGCCTCGTTCCGCGCGCGGCGCTCGATCGACAAGCGTCCTACTTTCCCTTGCTTGAGAACTTTCACGAGACCGTAGTAATCGAGAGTCTGCTGGCCTCGCTGGAAAAAAGTCGGAAGTGAATCCGTTGCGTTATCAAAGGAAGTGTTGGTTCCTCGACAATTCACTGCAAGTTAACCCGGCAGACGATCTTTAGCTGGACAGCCTGCCCTCCTTTGTTTATTATTGTCGCCCCGCTCACGAGCGGTTTCTTCAAACAGTTGGTCACCGCGGCCAATTTTCCAGTTTGCCAACGGATCGCATGACAGTGTCGGCACCCCTCCCGGCTTAGTGGCGACTTATTCGGGCGATTCCTTTACCGGAGGTTAGTTATGCTCAGAATGGGAAAGAATCCAGAAGAAAAGAGCCAGACCCAAGCCGATCCCGATCAATCAACCAGAAGCTATTCCCCGTATCAAAACAACGAAGCCTATCGTCCGGCCCCCGACGCCGCAGCCACGCCGAAAGCGTTGACTGAAAGCGAGACCATCGCCCGCGAAATCAAGGACGGAAGTCTTAGCGGTTTCGTAGGCAGCGGCACCGTCATTACCGGTGAGGCTTCATTCAAGTCGATGCTTCGCGTTGATGGCCGCTTCTCTGGCCGTATCACTTCAACCGGCGGCGCATTGATCGTGGGCGCAGGTGGCCAGGTCGATGCAAACATCGAAGTGTCCGTGGCGACGATCCATGGCATCGTCAACGGCGACATCATTGCCAGCGACCGCATCGAATTGGGCCGTGCCGCAAAACTGAACGGCAACATTCAGACGCCGTCATTGATGATCGAGCAAGGCGCAGTCTTCGAGGGAAGCTGCAAGATGACTCAGGCCAAGGCGGCTGCGGAAAAGCCCCCAAAGGTTGAACGGAAAGAAAACGTGCTCGACGCCTCGAAACTGGACGCAGTTCGAGCGGAAGCAGCGAAGCGAACCGATGAAATCAAGCCGATTGCAGCGGTAGCAGGCTAGGCTGTTTTCATACATGAGTTAGAAGGGGCGGATCATCTGGTCCGCCTTTTCTTTTTTGCGTCGGTCTTCGGCACCGGCAACGACGTTCGCGACAAAAGTCACGGCCACGCTGTACAATTCACCCGCCGAACCTCTCTGCCATGAATGCCAAACATTATCGATTAGCGCTTTGCGTGTTAACTGTTCTGGTGACGCTATTCGCGAACGCGAGAGCGCAGCCGATACGTCGGAGTTCGCCATCATCCGAATTGCCGGCGAACACACAGCTCAACATCATGCGGCATGAAGACGAGCGCCTTTGGGATGATCGGTTGAACGCTCTGCTTGCGGATAACAATCCGAAGGTGCGCAAGCGCGCCGCGTTGGCGGCGGGCAGAATCGGCGATGAACGCGCAGTACCTGTGCTTGCCGAAATGCTGTTAACGGACAGGGACATGGACGTGCGTCAAATGGCGGCATTTGCCCTCGGCGAAATCGAATTGCCAGGCGGCGCCTTCGCCCTGGTAACGGTGCTGAAAGATCCTGCAAGAGCCGGACGGGCGCGCGCGATTGAAGCCCTCGGAAAGGTTACTGCCGCCCTGGAAAGTAAGACTGCGGCGGCAGGCAAGGATGCTCCAAAAAACGCTGAGGATGAACGGCTGGATATCTGCAAGGCCGCGATTGTCAACGCGTTGAGGTTTGAAAATGGGCGAGGGCCCCAACGCGATCGGTTAACAGTCTTGCTGGGATTGACAGCGGTATTGCGCACAAAGCCTGACGGAGTTGGGCCGCTGGTGACGAAATTTCTCGACGATCCTGATCCGTCAATCGTCGCGACCGCGCTGAACACCATGGCGCGCCTGCGTTTGAAGGATGCGAACGAGCGCGTGCGACAGTTGCTGTCGAACAGCGATCCGATCGTGCGCGCAAACGCGGCTCGGGTGATTGGAGCGGGTGACCATAAAGAAGCTTTTGAAAAAGTCTTGGAGCTCGCGCTGCACGATATTGATCTGCGGGTACGGGTTAGTGCGATTCGCGCCATCGCGAGTTTGAAAGACGCGCGGGCGGCTCGACCACTTATCACACGAGGCGAAAAGCTTTTGCTGGACTATGCGACTGCCGACGTGAGTAATCGCGCCGCTAAGAACGAATTACTTGAGATCGTTACCACGCTCGGGCGCGTCCTGCAGAATTCAAACAATGCCGAAGCCATCGACTTACTCAAGCGTTTTCGGATCCAGGACCAACTTCAATCACCAGAGACAGAGATAGCTTTTGCACGGATTTCACCTGAAACGTATCTAGCTACCGAGCCATTTGTCGGAACTAACGAAAAAATCGCCAGGCTTTTTCCGGATTTAGATAGAACGTCGCGGGCATCGAACAGTCTTGCGCAGGGCTTGGCCGAGTTCGCAAAGCTCCCGCCAGATAACAAACACGTCCGCAGTATGGCGTATACGAATTTTGCGCTTATGATCGAGGCTCCAGGATCGCACGACCGAAAACTTGTTACGGCAATTCCAACATATCTCAGAGCCTACGCCGCTTTTAAGGATGAGGTTAATCGCCCGGAAGTGCGATCGCCGAACAACCCCCAAGAGGACGTGCTGTCTCGCACATTGCGCGCATACGTAACTTACAAAGATAAGAATGCACCGCCGACAAATGCCTGGATCAGCGGCAGAGACAAAAACGCTTTTGGGTACAACGACGTGTTTGTGCGTGCGACCGCTGGCGAACTTCTTGGGGAGCAGCCTCCGACGAAAGAAAACGAAGAGGCGTTGAAGTCAGCGTTGAGGCAGTCGCTTTCATTCGACCGCGATTACAACGATGCCGCGCTGGCAATTCTTGACGCACTCGGGAAACAGAAGACGGCGACGGCGAATGAGGCGATCAAAACGGGACTCAATTCTTCCGATCAACAGATTCGCAGAAGGGCAGTCGCGTTGTTGAAAGCAAACGGTGCGGGCGATTTCTCAGATCGAATTGGAACCGTTCAGACGCGCAATACGGCGTTGGATTATCGTCGCGCGATTGCGCGAGCGGGGAAACATGTAACAGCGACAATCGTCACCAGCAGCGGCCGTTTCACGATCGAACTCTCGGCTGAAGAGGCTCCGTTGACTGTCGATAATTTCGTTCAGCTCGCGCGCAAGGGCTATTTCAACGGACAAACAATTCCGCGCGTCGTACCTAATTTTGTGGTGCAAGCCGGCGACCCCCGCGGCGATCAAAACGGTGGTCCCGGCTATCAGATTCGTTGTGAGATCAATGAAGCCCCTTTTGAACGTGCGGCG
>DASWQK010000129.1:0-5012 GCA_036403735.1 Pyrinomonadaceae bacterium | reverse complement strand
CCATTGGGTGACGGCGGAACAAGAGAACGCCACCACCAGGTCCCTTCCAACAGTCCGGCTTCGAAAGAGAAGCGCAAAGGCAGACGCGGGCTGGCGGCGAACTGGCGGTTCAGCCACTCGTAATCCTTTTCGCCATCGGGCTTCCACTTGAAATCACCCGACTGGGAAAGCACGTTGCCGAAAACCTCCGGGTGCTTGAGCCCTACGCAAGCCGCCTGCAATCCGCCCAAGCTCGTGCCGCCGATGATTGTCTGCTCAGGACGGTCAGTCGCGTGGTAGTTAGCGCGTGCCCAGGGAACTATCTCCTGAGCCAAAAAATCGGCGTATGCTGAATTGCAGGACAATTCGCGCCAGCGATCAGGATTGTCTACCATCACCGCGACGAGCGGCGGTATCACACCCGCTGCGATCAAGTTATCGAGAGTAGTCGTTACCCGCGCCGTGTTCACGTAAAGACCGCCGTCTGTAAGTACCAGCAAACCATAGGGCTTCTGGTCAGCACTGTAGCCGTGCGGAGTGTAAATCCAAATTGGGCGTTCGTTGCCGAGGAGTTTGCTGGTGAATTTGTCTCGCTGCACGCGTCCGGTAGGAACTTTAGGCTGGACGACGTTCCATACCTGCGGCTCGGCCGAAGGCAGTTCGATCGCAGAATAGAAAGTCACTTCATACGGGTTGAACTCATTAGAGCGCTCGACAAACTGGAGCGGATTGAACGGGTCGTTCCGCAGAGCGCCAGCGAAGCGGGTGATACCGCGGCACTCTTTTGGATCGGGGAGGTTGGTCGCGAATTGATAGATGAAGCGCGCGCCCTTCTGAAGCTGGAATGTTTTGTACCACAAGTCAGTGTCGAGCAGCCGAGTCATGGGCTTGTTAACTTCCCCGAGGCGAAAGACGAAAACGTTTTTCGTCTCTTCCCTGGCTCGCCAGAGCATCGTCACCAACACGTCGCGTTCACTTCCCGCCGCGGGCTCAACCATCGGCGCGCCTCGCTCGCTGATCTCCATCCAAAAATCAGCAAGCACTCCTCTATCACCAGATTTGAGTCGATCCTGAAGAGCCGCCAGGCGCGGACTCAATAGCCGGTCGTAAACTTGTTGCGCGCTGGTCTCATGGGCGAACGAGTTTCCCGATTGCGCCTGCGCGGTGGTTCGAGTGAAGAAAGCCGCCAAGCTCGCATTCAACATTAACAGCGTCAACAGACCGTTTATGATCTTAAGCAAACTACGATTGTGCATGGTCGACCTTTCGGTTATTGACGGTGTGGTTTTTGCTTTCGCCGAGCGACGACGAACAAGTATGTCAAGACAGCGACAAAGCCGAGTTGGGACAGAAGGCTGGGAAGACTATGGTGTGGTGTGTTGACCGTCCACAGTGCGGCGGCGCCGGCGAGTGCCGCAATCGTGATGTGCAATCCCATTCTTAAAAGACTGGTATTGAACGGAAAGCTGCGCCTGATTTCACAACATGAGGCTTTCACCTTGTTGAAATCTCCGAAGCTTTGCAGCGCGGCACGCTGCGCTTCGTCCGGGGTCATTCCGTCCTCGATGTTGGCGCGCGTTCGCATCTCAATATGGAAGCGTAATTCAGTCTCAACTTCACTGGCGATCTCGTCGTGATGCAGACGGGCGCGAATGGAATTAATTGTGGCTCGGATTCTTGACATAGTTTTCGCCCTCAGCTCGCGCGCAGCGCCTTCATGGTCGCGCCCGCGAGCCGCTCCCAATTTCGTTCCTCGAGGATTAGTTGCTTGCGGCCGGCGCGCGTGAGCTTGTAGAACTTCGCTTTCTGATTGTTGTCAGAAACGTCCCATGCCGATTGCACCCATCCGCGGTGTTCGAGCCGGTAGAGTCCCGGATAGAGCGAACCCTCCTCGATCTTCAGTTCGTCCCCGGAGATTTGCGCAATTCGTTGACCGACGCCATAACCATGCAGCGTGCCAAGCGAAAGCGCTTTCAGAATCAACATGTCCAGCGTTCCCTGGAGCAAGCCCATCTTTGATTTAGCCAACGGACACCACCTCCTAGATAATCTAGGGCCACGATAGCACGGACTACCCAGACTGTCTAGGACAATCTTGGCTTCATCTTCCCGCCGAAGAAGTTCAAAAGGTTAATTGCATGTCCACCGGATGTGCGTATGGAAAGTTGCGAAGAGTGTCCAGTGTGGGGAGCCACTAATGGTAAGGCCGCTGGAATAATCCCCAACGGCCTTTAGTCTTTTCCCGAATAGCAGCAGACAAACCAAAGCATTCCACACTCACGGCCCAAAGCGCTGGCGGTATTCAGCTGAGCTGATAAATGCTTTAACCATTTCCGAACTGATGTAGTTGCCGCCCGCGAGGTTCAGCTTGTTCACCCAGAAATCATAACCCGTAAAGTTCCCGTCCGGTGCGTCGTTCGGATTTCTTCTCAAATAGCCGAAGTATTCCATCTGCACAAAGCTGCGATTCATCTCCCGCTGTTGGAACGTTGCGTTCTGGGTAACATCAAGCAACGCACGTCCCCGCGCGCCCGCATCGGTTGCCGTCCCCGCGCCGCCGAACTCCGCGATCGCGACTGCACGTTCACTGGCGGATGGCGTAATTACGGCATGCAGATAGAGCTTATCGACATACTGTGTGGGTGTGTCGGTGTTTGGATACAGCCCGACAAACTCTGCGCGAGTGACAAAGTCTCGCATGAAGGCATCCCGGTTGTTATTGAGCACCGTCTGCCAGGCGTTGTTGTTGGGATCGACGATTAACCCGCGCTGCATTGCCTGGGTGTCGCGCTCGAACTCTGTAAAGCCCGGCATGTTATTTGTCAACGGACGATTGAGCGCCGCCACATAGAAGTTGCGCACCAAATTCCCTGTGGTCTGAAACTCGATCGACAGGAAGAACGCCGCCGACACGTTGATGCGTCTGATCTCTCTACATGCCGCGTCCGCGCCGCACGAGGTGATCTGATTAGTCCAGAACGCCAAACCAGTTGGGTCGGCTTCGCGATTGAGAAAGTCGCGATATTGCTGGCGGACAAACGCATCGGTGTCGTCAATCGCATTTGGCGCCGGCGCCGCTGAGTCGTTAATAGTCACGGTCGCGCTGAATGGGATCGTCAAACTTGAATTCGTCCCCGTCGCGTTCGAGAGGTTAACGGTAAACAGCTCCGGTCCTTCAGTGAAAGAGTCCTGCGTGATCGGGATCATAAAACTCTTCTGTGTTTCCGTCGCGGCAAACTTCAGAGTCCCCAAAGTCAAACCAAAGTCGCATCGCGACGAAGCCATCCCCGTGTTAACCGCACTGCAAGTACTCGACGCGCCGGTGTCGTCGGTCGCATAGTCCACCGTCACCGGAACCGACAGGTCGCCGGCGCGATTGACTGTGATGGTGACGAATCCCGTTGCCTCGTTCACGTTGTAGTTTGACTGACTGAGACTGATCAATGGCCGATTGCTGACAACCTGGCCGCCTGAGAGCGTGCCCGTGCCGACACCGAAGTTCGTGTCGCTACTGTAGTCCGCGGTGATCGTATGTGTTCCCGCGGTCAGAGCGGAGGTTTGGCAAGTGGCGGCACCGCCGGCGTTGAGTGTTTGACCACCAGCGTTCGAGCAGGCAATCGCACTGCCGTTGTCCTTGAACTGCGCAGTTCCTGTCGGAGTTCCAGTGCCTGCCGGACCGGTCACTGTCGCGGTGAAGGTCACGCTTTGTGCCAGGCTCGACGGATTGAGCGAAGAAGCAACCGTGGTGGTCGATGCCGCTTTAGCAATCGAGAAGCTTTGCGGAACATCCGGCGCGGCGTTGAAGTTACTATTGCCTGCTTCGCCGTGATGGTGCATGAGCCGGCGGCAGCCAGGTGAACTGTGTTCGTACTGATCGTGCAGTTGCCGCTGGCGGTAAAGCTGACCGGTAGATTAGACGAAGCCGTTGCGCTCACCGCGAAGTCCGCGCCGCCAAAGGTTTTGTTCCCTAAGGCGTTGAACGTGATCGTTTGGTTGCTCTGAGTGTTTGTCAGACTGAATGTCGCTGTGCCTGCGATGCCGGAACCGCCTGCCGAAACGTTATATGGACCGCCGACAGTGCCGTTGGCAGTTGCGTTGGCCGAGGCCTGATTGGACGCGTTGATTATCACCGCAAGAGTGGTAACTCCACCCGTGAACGTAGCGCTGGCGCCGCTGGGCGGAGCTGTGTAGATCACTTGCCCGCCGACGATAGGTTCAGCGAACGCGCTGCTTACCGTCGCTACCAGTGGTGAGCCAACCGCCGTGCCGAACACCGCGCTCTGCGGTGTTCCGCTGGTTACTGCGATCGTGAAGCCACGCGATTCAAAGGCGCCGATATCGACATTGCCGTTGACCATTCTATTGGCCAGTGTTCGTTGATCGGTTCCGATCTGCGAGATGCTGGCATCGCCGCAATGCGAAGCTTGGGTCACGCAGTTGTCACCCGCATCGATCGCCGGCGAGCCGGGCAGAAGCGCAATTGTCTGAGTTGGACCGCCGTAATTGCCGAGCGCCGCCAGCAACGGATCGATGGGCGCGGCAGTTGTGCCGACCCGATCGCCGTTTTGACCGTTGGTGAAGCCTGTGCTGCCGTTACTGATTCCGATCAGGTTATGGCCTAAAGAGGTGAATGTACCATTGACATCCGGGCCATTGCCGGCAGTGTTCTTGGCGATGATCGTGTTCAGCGCCTTCGGTGTGGCCCCCGAATTGTTGTAAATGCCGCCGCCGTCGTTACCAATGCCTCCGCTCACGGAATTGCCGGAGAGCGTGCTATTTGTAAGCGTTAGTGTGCCACTGCTCCTGTAAATGCCGCCGCCGAAGTTGACGCTGCCGCCTCCGCTAATGGAATTGCCGGAGAGTGTGCTGTTCGTAATCGTTGATGTGCCGGCGTTATAAATGCCGCCGCCGAAGTTGTTGCTGCTGCTTCCGCTAACGGAATTGCCGGAGAGCGTGCTGTTCGTAAGCGTTAATGTGCCGTCGCTGCGAATGCCGCCGCCGTCGTTAAAGCCGGCGCCACTAGCAGAATTGCC
>DASWQK010000128.1:0-3231 GCA_036403735.1 Pyrinomonadaceae bacterium | reverse complement strand
ACGTTGCTTCGCCTGATTGCGTGGTGGTCGGCAATGCTATTCCACGCGGCAATCCGGAAGTGGAAGATGCGCTCGATCGACGTCTTAACTATCGATCGCTGCCGGAAGTTCTGAAAGAAGAATTCATTCGCGGACGACGTTCGTTAGTTGTCGCCGGCACCCATGGCAAGACGACCACGACGAGTTTAGCTGCCTGGGTGATCGATCAAGCGGAATTGAATCCTGCGTTTCTCGTCGGCGGAGTCGTGCAGAACTTTGGCGTGAGTTTTCGCGTGACCGGCAGTGATTACTTCATCATCGAAGGCGACGAATACGACACCGCTTACTTCGATAAAGGTCCGAAGTTCATGCATTACCAGCCTGAGGTCGCGGTCGTCAACAATATCGAATTCGATCACGCGGACATCTACAAAGATCTGGACGCGGTGAAACTCGCGTTTCGACGCTTGATGAATCTGGTGCCGGGCAACGGAAAGCTGATCGTTGGTTGGGACAGTACACCGGTGCGTGAGGTCGTCGCGTCCTTTGGGCAAAAGCTCTTCACTCAACTGGAAACTTTCGGGACTTGCGATGAAGCAAAGTGGCAGGCGCGCAACATTAACTATGCGGAAGGGATGACCCACTTTGATGTATTTCGCGAAGGCGCCCAATGGGCTGAGTTTCAGACTCCGCTAATTGGCGACTTCAATGTCCGCAACTGCCTCGCGGTAGTAATCGCCGCAGATGCCTGGGGAGTTGAGCGCCAGGTGATTGTCGATGCGCTCGCGACTTTTAAGAGCGTGCGGCGGCGTTGTGAAGTGCGCGGCGAAGTAAACGGCATCACCGTTATCGACGACTTCGCACATCATCCAACCGCCGTGCGCGAAACGCTGGCGGCATTGAAACTAAAGTACCAGGAGCGGCGCATCGTCGCCGTCTTCGAGCCACGCTCGCGCACTTCCTGTCACGCAATTTTTCAGAGCACTTACATCGATGCCTTTGCGCCGGCGGATTATGTGATCGTCTCGCGTGTTTACGATGCGACGCGCGCAGCTGAGATGGGCGGCGTGCTCGATATCGAGAAACTGATTGAAGATATTTCCGCTCAGAACAAACCTGCGCACGCCATTACCGATGTCGATGAGATCGTAGAAAAGTTATCCGGCGAGTTACGTTCCGGCGACGTCGTAGCCATCATGTCGAACGGAGCGTTTGGCGGGATTCATGAGAAGGTGTTGACTGCTCTCCACTCGCTGGCCTAACTCAAGACTACACCGAGTTTTGAGAACCTGTTTTGTTACGAGTCCCATCTTCCCGCAAACTCATTGACAGGTTCAAGTAGCAGGAATAGCCTGACGGCGTTTTACAAATCCTCATTGCTACTCGCGACAGGAAAATCACATGAACAAGTCACGTCGAAAATTTTTGGGCAAGGCCCCCGCCGTCGCTCTGGCAGCCGGAGTTGGCGTTGGATCAGGCAAGATCGCCATGGCGTCGCCGCCAACGTCCGTTGATGGGACTCGGCCGCTTCTTGACGCCGTTATTGCGGGACAAGGAATGTACAACGGGTTCCTCTAAGTGTCTGGTGATCTGTTGTTAGAAGTCCTCCGCATGGTGGTTCCGCATGTTTCAGGGATAGACGTCGCAGCAGCCATGGCCAAATTGGACCGCGCAGAAGGCTACCTTGATAACGTTCCCGGTAAGGTGCCACCCTTGTGTGAACTGCCACCAGACTGGGATGGCGGTGGATACGGCGGCGGCGGCGGAGATTAAAGAGGGCTTGTGATCTCGACTTAGCAGAGACTAGAACGGCAACCCTGGAGCACGCAGGGTTGCTGTTTTCTTTTCGTGGCGGATGACTCCTATTGCACAATTCGCCAGTTGTCATCCGCCTTAGTTGGCACTGTCTTGTGCTTTTCAACCCAATCGATAATCAACTCGCGCACTTCTGCACTGGAGCGATAGATGACCGGCGCGTCTTTGTACATGGTGAAGCCGCCGCCGCCATTCACCCGATAGTTGTTTGTGACAACGCGCAGCTTTTGTGCCGGCGATAAAGGCTGGCCCTTGAATTTGAGATTCTGAATGCGCTGACCTGTTGGTTTGGTGAGATCGATGTCGTAAGAGACTCCCTGCGCCACATCAAAATTGAAGCCGGGAATGCGCGTATCAACCAATTCATTCAGGCTCTTGCCGGGCTGATACTCTTTGAAGTAACGCGCCGAGTGTTCGAGCGCGTCTTTCAATTGCTGTCCAGTCAATTCCACCGTCACCAGAGTATTTTCGTATTCGTAAAGTCCGGCGATGTCGCGCACGGTGACCTGACCTTTGGGAATGTGCGCCCGTTCGTTGAAGCAGGCCGCCATTGACACGTCAGCGTTGCCCGCTTCCAGTTGCACTCGCTGAATCAAATCGATGATCGCGCTGTCATGAAAGCGGCATTGCTGCGCCGTCAACTCTGCATCAGATTCGCCAATCGCGCGGCCCAGCCACGCTTGAGTTTCTTTGTTGTAAGGCTCGCCGAGCTTGGCAATCTCCGGATCAATTTCAGTTTTCTCAGTGACCGGGATCGTTCGCGAAGATTTCATGATCATTTGCCAACGGCCGCTGTCGTTCTTTTCCAAATAGAGATCGACTCGCGCCACGTGGCTGGCCCAGCGATTCGCCTGAGTAAGCAGGACGCCGTTCACAAACAGCGCGCCAACTTCGCTGTGGGTGTGCCCCATCAGGATCACATCGACGCCGGGAACCTGCCGCGCGATCGCAATTGCAGCATTCTCATTCGGTACGTTTGACGGACTGGGTTGCCCCGTGCGCAGGTCTTCTTCAATCCCCATGTGCATCGCAATCACGACGACATCGACCCGTTCCTTTTCGCGCAGGATCGGCACCCACTTCTTTGCTTCGCTCACCGTCTCGCGAAATTCCACACCTTTGTAATTTGATCTATTCTCCCAGTTCGGAATGCCCGGCGTGGTCAAACCGAGAACACCGATCCGCACGCCCTGAACTTCCTTAATGATGTATGGCTGGTAGTGATTCGGCCCGTCGCCTTTCACCTCAGTGTCGTAAGTGTTCGCTGAAAGCCACGGGAACTGTGCCTCGCTGCGCGCTTTGTCCAGAACCTGCCAGCCGAAGTTGTATTCATGATTGCCCACGGTCATTGAATCGTAATGCAGCGCGTTCATCGCGAGCATCATCGGATCGGGCGGCTTGTTGTTGCGCTTGTTGTGAAAGTATTCGAGCGGCGTT
>DASWQK010000127.1:0-7953 GCA_036403735.1 Pyrinomonadaceae bacterium | reverse complement strand
CGCAATTGATCGAGGAACGCGATGCGAGTCGGATTGATTCCTGCGTCGTCAATCTGCAACGACGATCCAGGGAGCAATGCCGCCGCGGCGACGAAATATGCGGCTGAAGAAATATCTCCGGGAATGAAAACATCGCGGGCCCGTAACTGCGCCGGACCTGTAACCGCAGCGAAGCGCGCGCTTTTGCGTTCGGCCCTGCCCGTTTCTACCGGCGCAGCGAACCAGGCGAGCATTCGCTCAGTATGATCACGGGTGACCTCGTTCTCAATCACCGTCGTTTTTCCCTCAGCATGTAATCCCGCAAGTAGAATGCACGATTTCACTTGGGCGCTGGCCGTCAGCAATTCGTAATCGATAGGTTTCAAAGTCGCGCCCCGAATCCGCAATGGCGCGCGTCCATCGCTCGAAGAGATCTCCGCACCCATCATTTCCAGAGGCTCGATGATTCTTTGCATCGGGCGCGAGCACAGAGACTCGTCGCCGGTTAGCGAGGAAACAAAATCGTGGCCGGCCAGGATGCCCGCCAACAGGCGCATCGTCGTTCCGCTATTGCCACAGTCGAGCGGTCCATTGGGCTCAGATAGTCCATCGGGGCCTGCGCCATGAATCAAAATATCGGAAGTGCGTCGCTCAATTCGTACGCCCAGCTTTTCCAAAGATGAAAGGGTCGCCGCGCAATCCGCACTGGTTGAATAGTTGTTGATATGAGAAACGCCGCTCGCGATCGCAGCAATCATCGCGGCGCGGTGCGAGATTGATTTGTCGCCGGGCAATCTAATGCGGCCGTGAATTCGTTTTGCTGGTCGAATGATCACGCGGGAATGTTAACCTTGATTTGGCTTGCGGTGTTAGAGTCCGGACTTGAGTAGCCCGAGGTTAGTACCGGGAGCGGCAGCGGCCGGGTAACAATTCCTGTCAATCTCTAATCCTCGCAAACGCCGTGACCCGGTCGCTACTGACCCATGAAGTTGCTACTCTAAGACCCGGCGTCTGACGAATCAGGAGCATAGGGGTTTCTTGACACGTGCCCAGCGGGCGTGTTACACGAACGTCTTCGTTCGCTACTATTTAGCAGCAGCCGAACCGCAAAACCCGGCGAGAAAGGCCGCGCCTTTTGTGACCGAACAAACGACTCGACTCGTTTTGCCCAGCCACATTGAAGCGGTCGCCGATGTTGCCGCCGCCGTGACGGGCTTCATTCGAAATTGCGGCGCGCCGGACGACGCAGCGTTTGGAATCGAAATGGCTGTGCGCGAAGCAGTAACGAACGCGATGGTCCACGGCAATCAGGAGGACGAGGCGAAATCGGTTGAAGTAGTCTTCAACTGTAACGGCAACGAACTCGAAGTGGAAGTCAGAGATCAGGGCGAAGGATTTGATCCTACGCATATTCCTGATCCGACTGATCCGGCGAATCTGATGAAGACTTCGGGTCGCGGTATCTTCCTGATGCGGACTTTTATGGACGATGTGCAGTACGTGCATCGACCTGAGGGCGGGACCGCGGTGCGAATGACGAAGAAATTTTAGATTTTTGATTCTGGATTTTTGTTTGAGACGAGTTGAGGCAGTGAACTTGTGCAGGTGACGCTGGGGATTGATTGCTGACGACAGTCCGTGTTCCCAGCACTACGAAATCAAAAATCGGCAATCAGAAATCGAAAATATTCTGTAGGAGAGATTCCCTTATGGCAGAACTCAACATTCGCGAGCGGCAAGCCGGAGACGTGACTGTCCTGGACATGGATGGCCGCATCACGATCGGCGAAGGCAGCGTCGCCCTGCGCAGCGCCATCCGCCGGCTACTGGAGGAAGGCAAGAAGAAAATCCTGCTGAATCTGGCGGGTGTGGGCTATATCGATTCGAGCGGCATTGGTGAACTCGTGTCGAGTTATACCGCGATTAATAAAGACGGCGGACAGCTAAAACTTTTAAGTCTGACGCAGAAGCTTCGGGATCTGCTCACGATTACCAAGCTGTTGACCGTCTTTGATTCTTATGACGAAGAGGCTGAAGCCTTAAGCACCTTCAAATAGTTCGAACAGAATTAGACTTCTCAGCGTTTACTTGTTTGCGAGGAATTGATCGGGAGGATCTCACTAATGGCTCAATTGAATATTAAGCAGCGACAGGCCGGCGATGTCGTGATTCTGGATCTCGACGGCGAAGTTCGTATCGGAGACAGCGCGACGGCTTTGCGCGGTGCAATTCGTGAACTGGTTGCGGCGGGCAACAAAAAGATCCTGCTGAATCTCGGTGGCGTGCGTTATGTCGACTCCAGCGGTATCGGTGAATTGATCGCGAACTACACAACGGTCGGACGTAGCGGCGGCCAGCTCAAGCTGTTGAACCTTACCGACAAGGTCCAGGATCTTTTGGTAATCACGAAGCTGCTTACCGTGTTTGATGTGTATGAGGCCGAACCAGAAGCACTGAGCAGTTTCAAATAGGCGCTCCCTTAGTTTAATGAGATGGCCCAGCAAAATCGCTGGGCCGTTTTCATTTGCTGCATCGCAGGCGCGCGGGGCAGTAGCCCGACCGTTAGGGAGGGCGTTTTCGCTGATTTAGCGCCCTCCCTAACGGTCGGGCTACTGCCCCGGGCTTGTGCTAGACTGCGCTTCGAAAAATGAGTCGCGCAAAATTCGACAAGACCGCGGGTGACGCAATCGGCGCTGCTGTGCGCGAGATTGAAGCCGTGACGAACGCCGAGATTGTCGTTGCCGTGCGCGGCCGCTCGGGGACTTATCGTCACGCTGATTATCTTTTCGGCGCGGTCATCGCGTTCATCGGTCTGCTGTTCGTTCTTTTCTCACCCTTTGAATTTCACACCTTTTGGATTCCGTTCGATGTGATTGCCCTTTTTGTCGCCGGCGCCTTTGTGTCTTCGCGCGGTGATTGGATTCGGCGGTGCCTGACAACGAAAGCATTTCGCGCCAAGGCCGCGCGCGCGGGCGCCGCGGCGATGTTTTATGAAGCAGGCATCGCCAACACCTCAGCGGAAAACGGTTTGCTGATCTATTTGTCGTTACTCGAGCGACGCATGGAAGTAATTGCGGATCGCGGAATTCTGACAGCCGTGCCGGCTTTGAAATGGAATCATGCGGTTTTTGAGTTGAAGGCTACGGGCGCCGATCCCGATCCAGATAGGTTGATTAAGGTCATGCGCGAGCTGGGGCTTTTGCTCGCCGAGTACTTACCGGCGACTGGAGAGAACCCGAACGAGTTGGCCGACGGACCGAGCATTGAACTGAGATGACGCATTTCCGATTGCCGATTGCCAATTGCCGGTTGACGACGCGCCTCGTCTTAATGTGCTGGGCGCTATTCGGAATCGTGCTTTTGGCGACTGAGACATTCGCGCGTGTCGGCGGCGGACAGTCTTACGGCGGCGGCGGTGGAAGTGGCGGTGGCGGAGGAGGTGGAGCGCTCATCTACCTGGTCGTTCGCCTGCTGCTCTGGTTAACGATCGAGCATCCGGTGATCGGAATCCCAGTCGACATCATCGTGATCGCGCTGGTGATCTACTGGTTCGCAAAACCCGCCAGGAACAGCATTTCAATCGCCACCTCAGCGGTTGTAGCGGCGCCTGACGCGGTGTCGACTGCGGTGCAGCAGCAGAATTTTCAGAGGGCTTTCAATCAACTGCGCCGTTTCGATCCTAATTTTTCCGAAATCATCTTTATTGATTTTTGTTACGCCCTGTACGGCAAAGCGCATGAGGCACGCGGACGCGGAGCGAAGGCGCTGGATGAACTTTCACCGTACCTGAGTGGGCCAGCACGCGACTCGCTCATAAAACTAAATCCGCCCAATCTCAAATCAGTCGAAGGCATCATCATCGGCTCGATGCAGGTCATCGATGTGCAAGGAGTGGACACGCCAACCGTAACGATCGGGCTGGGGTTTGAGACGAACTATACCGAAGTCGTAGATGGCCAACAGATGACTTACTACGTGCGTGAGCGTTGGTCGCTGGACCGAAAGCGCGACGCGCTTTCACCCACTCCGGAACATGCGACCGCTTTGCACTGTCCGCGTTGTGGCGCTCCTTTGCAAAAGGACACGAATGGAGCCTGCGCTTTTTGCAGCACGAAGATCGAAAGCGGTGAATTCCAGTGGTACGTGGGGAGCATCAGCACCCTCAGTCGCGAGGCGCGTGGGCCGTTGCTGACTTCTGATGTGCCCGAAGTCGGCACCAACTATCGGACGATCACGCAACCGAATTTCCCGGCGGTGCGCGCGGCGTTCGAACAAAACAGTCCTGAGTTTTCCTGGGGCGATTTCCAGGCGCGCGCAAGAATGATCTTCAACGAGCTGCAAACTGCCTGGTCAACTCTGAAGTGGGAACGCGCGCGTCCGTTCGAAACTGATAATATTTTTCAAATGCATCGTTACTGGATCGAGGCTTACCAGCGGCAGGGATTGAGAAACGCGCTCGACCAGTGTCAAATCACGGCGATGCAGCCGACCAAAATAAAGGTCGATGCTTTCTACAACGCGATCACGCTTCGCATTTTCGCCCAGGGCTATGACTACACCGTGAATCAAGGTGGGCAAGTGGTGGCCGGTTCGAACAAAAACCTCAGAAAGTGGAGTGAATATTGGACCTTCGTGCGTTACAGCAAAGCGAAGCCCGCGGCGTCGCGCGCTGATCTGAATTGCCCAAACTGCGGTGCGCCGTTGAAAGTGAACGCGACCGGCATCTGCGAGTTCTGTGGTGGAAAGATAACCTCAGGAGAGTTCGACTGGGTGCTTTCCAAGATCGAGCAGGACGAAAGCTACTCCGGATAGTCGGCTGTCTCTCACGGAGAAGCAAACAAATTATTTTCCATTTGTCATTGGGACATTTGTCATTTGCTCAGCTGTTCGTAAGAACTCGTCCACATTTGAATCTCAGACTCGCGACAGAATATCCAAATGACAAACGTCCAATGACAAATGATAAATAGTGCTTTCCCTGGTCCAACGATTGCCGTGTTAACTCCATGTGTACGCTGAAGCCTTGACGCTGCCTCAGGCCGCTTGCTAGACTCAAACCAGTTCAACGTAATTACCCGATTCACCATTCTCTCGTTTGGAAGTTTTCTATCAACCGCGCAAGATGCGACTAGCCAGGTGCTCGTAAAACTGTCGGAGGTGTTAAAGGTGGGCTTCAAGGTCGGCCAGAAAGTCGTTTACCCCAACCACGGTATCGGCACAATCGAACAAATAGAGCAGAAGCAGATCGGCGCAATAGCGCTGCCGTTTTATACGCTTCGGCTCGCCGCAACGAATTCCCTCGTTCTGGTTCCGGTTTCCAACGCCGATGAGGTGGGCCTGCGCCGCCCCATAACTTCCAGTGAGTGCGACGTGCTCTTCAAGGCTTTGTCGAGCGACTTTGCCACGCCGCCGAATGACTGGAAGGACCGCTTCAAGGATTTTTCGGACAAGATGCGCACTGGGAATATCTTTGAAGTAGCCGAGGTGCTGAAACATCTTAGTTATCTTAGCCAGATTAAACCACTCTCATTCCGGGAACAGCGAATGTTTGAGCGCTCCCGCTATCTGGTCGTTTCGGAACTCGCTGCAGTTTGTCGTCAACCCGAATGCAATATCGAACCTCGCGTTGATGATGCCCTGGCACGAGCATGTTCCAGGCACGATCAGCGACCCAACGGTCGGGTGCGCGCGGCGGTTGCCGGCGCTCATTGAAAGTTAACAAGCCCAACAAATTAGTGCGGCTTGCCCTGATTGGTCGTCGTGTGTCCGCTCAGGTTCGGCGGCGATCGTGTTAAGATACCGGGCAAATACTCCTGCTTTGTTGATGCGAAATGGATGATCCCGCGAGTTACTCTCTAGCCATTCTGGCTGACGGCGTACAGCACTCCACGACCGTAATTACGATCTTCGCAAAGTTGTTTGCGGTATTGTTTTTTGTCGTCGCGAACGGTTTTTTCGTGGGCGCTGAATTCGCGCTGGTGTCTGTGCGGCGAACGCGCCTGGAAACTCGAGCTGCCGCCGGGAGCGGTCGCGCGCAAGCAGCGCTGCGGCTCATAAACGATCCGACCTTCTTTATTTCAGCCACGCAATTAGGCATTACGATCGCGTCCCTCGCCCTGGGATGGATTGGCGAGCCAACTGTCGCGACGTTGTTGGAACCGATTGCCGCGGCGGTCGCTCCGCCGGGCAGGGCTGCGGCAATCGCTCATGTATTCGCGATTGTGCTCGCGTTTGCGAGCATCACCTTCCTGCATATCGTCCTGGGCGAGCTGATGCCAAAAATGTTCGCGCTGGAACGCGCTGAGGGATTGGCCCTCGTCGTCTCGCGTCCGCTGGAGTTATTCGCAAAAATCTTTCGCCCCTTTATCTTTGTCTTCAACCGAACAGGTCAAACTCTGGCCCGCGTGCTTGGATTCGAAGCTTCGTTACAGCATGCCGCCGTCTACAGCGAAACAGAGTTACGGCAGTTAATCGATATCTCAAGAGAAAGCGGTCACCTGCGCGCCGAAGAACGACGACTGATTCATCGGGTGTTTGAATTTTCAGACACACTGGTGCGCGAGGCTATGGTGCCGCGACCGGCAATTGCCGCTCTGTCGGCCGACTGTTCACTCGCGGATATCACTGCGGCTTTTCAGCAGCACCGGTATTCACGGCTGCCCGTTTATCGCGATTCGCTGGACAACGTAATTGGCTTTATTCACAGCAAGGATTTGATTCCTTACCTGCTGCGACCGCAGGACTTCAAACTCGAGTACGTGTTGCAGCCGCCGATGTACGTTGTGGACACGGCGCGTCTGGAGGATGTACTGCGGCAAATGCAGAAAGCCAAGTCCCATTTCGGATTTGTCGTCGACGAGCATGGAGGCGTCGAAGGGATCATCACGCTCGAAGATTTGCTGGAAGAGATCGTCGGCGATATTTCTGACGAGCATGATGAAGAAGTCAACGAGCAAATCACGCCAGTCAGCGATCGAAGTTATATCCTTGATGGCGCACTGGCGGTGCGCGATCTGAATCGGCGGTTAAAGACTTCGTTGCCTGAGTCCGAAGGCTATACCACGATAGGCGGTTTCCTGATGAGCGTCGCCGGTCACGTTCTTCAACCCGGTGAGGAGATTGGACACGAAGGGTTGCGTTTTGTAATTGAGAAGGTCGAGCGCCGCCGGTTGCTTTTAGTGCGATTGGAACTGCCGGAAAAGAAAGTTGACTCCAACACGACGGCCACGGCCAACGCCGCGCGATAGTTCAATTAGCTGCGCGAAACAGGTTACTGCTAAATCGTTTCTGCTTATCCAGCCATGTTTGCTCTAAATCGAAGCCAGTCTCTTTTCCCAAACGTCTAAGATCCTCCAGATCATATTTGCAAGCACTCTCGACATATATCCTTTCGCCGGCTTCGAGATGAATTGACATATTCAATTCACGAATCTCGACAGACTGTGCCCGCAGACTCTCCAGATAAACCTCCACGCGTCCGGCCTGTTCGTTGTAAAACGAGCGCAGGCCAAAGGCCCATAGATCAAAACTCGCGTTGAGCTCACGATTAATCCGACCGAGTTCGTTGACAATAAAAGCTCGGGTTACTCCCAACGAATCGTTATACGCGGCCTCGAGCGTTTTGGGATCCTTCTTCAGGTCGGCGCCCAGCAGCAAAACATCTTCAGGGCGTAGCACACGACGAATCGTGGTCAAAAAATTACGAGCTTCAGCAGGCTCGAAGTTGCCGATGTTCGATCCGAGGAAGAGAACCAACACCGGGTGCGGCCCCAGCGGCGGCAAGGCGCCGAGAGCTTGAAAGTAATCTGCGGCGTACGCGTTGATTCGCAATCTTGGATACGAGTCGAGCAGAGCGTGTGAGCTTTCGGCGAGCACTGACGCCGAAATATCGACGGGAATGAAGAGCAATTCCTGTCGTTGGCGCATGAATGCGTCGATGATGGTCTGTGTTTTCTCGGCGTTGCCGCTGCCCAG
>DASWQK010000126.1:0-10864 GCA_036403735.1 Pyrinomonadaceae bacterium | reverse complement strand
TGCCCCGAACAGTATGAGTGAAATACTCGATCTTCTAATCATCGGCGCTGGCCCGGCCGGCCTTTCTGCGGCGGATGCCGCGGCGAGCGAAGGCCTGAATTATCTCGTGATTGAGAAAGGCACAATCGCCAACACGATCCGTCAATATCCTGTCGGTCGCACCATGTTCTCGACGCCGAACGAGTTGGAGATGCGCGAAGGCTCGCTGCATCCGGTGCGCGACAAACCCACGCGAGAGGAATTGCTTTCACACTACATTCATTTCGTGCTCGATCACGATCTGCGCATCACGACCGGTGAAGAGGTGACGGACATCGCGCGCAACGACACGCACGGTTTTATCGTCCGTACGCGCTGCCGAAGTTTTCAGGCCGAGGAGAAGAGCTATCACGCGCGAACTGTTTTGTTCGCGTTTGGTGCGATGGAGCATCCGCGACTTCTGAATATTCCCGGCGAGGACTTGCCCAAAGTTCATCATCGCTTTGTTGATCCATATCCTTACGTTCGCAAAGAAGCGCTGGTTGTTGGCGGCGGCAACAGTGCGGCTGAAGCGGCGTTATTCTTGTCTGAAGAAGGCGCGCGCACCACGATGGCCATCTGGCGCGACGATTGGGAGAATCGCGATCCCAAAGCCGGCGCAATGAAGCATTGGGTACGCTCGCCGCTGGAACGCGAGATCGCCGAAGGTCGCTTGCGCGTCATTCTCTACAAAGATATCGACGAGATTACGCCCGACTCTGTCAGACTTACGACCGAAGCCGGCGAGTCAATGACTGTTGCCAACGACGTCGTGTTCGTGCTGATTGGCAGCGACGCAGATCTGACGATGCTGAAAGACCTTGGCGTCCGTACCGCGCCTGGCAAACTCACAGAGGTCCCGGTGTATAATCCGGAAACTTTCGAGACGGACGTGCCTGGAATCTACGTCGCCGGCCATTTCACCAACGCGCGTCACATCAAAGCGGCGATCGATGTGCCGCGAAAGATCGTGCCGCTGATCGCGGAAAAGCTGCGGAGTCCATAAACCGATGCGTTATCCCCTCAGGATTCTTCCTTACCTGCCGCTTCTGTTGGCCCTTGTTTCTGCGAGCGCCACCGCCCAGGACAAAACCCAAACGACTACAGCTCGCCCTTCGTCGTGTTCGCGCGACAATGCTCTCTCAATAATCCAGCGGCAAATTGATCTCAGTAAGACGATCGATCAGGACGAACGGCGCCTCAACGTGTTGTTGAAAGCCGCGGATCTAACCTGGCCACTTGAGCAGGACCAGGCCCGCGCCACCTTCAGCGATGCTTTTGAAGTTGCCACACGACAATTTAAAGAGAAAGGCGAAAAGGACGGCAGTGAGGGTCGCATGAAAGTGCAAGGCACCGACTATCGCTACACCGTGATCACGGCGATTGCGAAACGCGATTCAGCCTGGGCGCGAAAACTGACGAAACAAATTCTCGATGAAGAGGCAGAAAACGCGGACAAAGCCCAGAAGGACTCGGCCCAGGCGGCGCGGACCGCTGAAAAGCTTCTGAGCGCGGCCATCTCGATAATAGGTTCCAACCAGACAGCGGCGCTCGAGTTCGCGCGGTCCAGTCTTCGTTATCCGGCGACGCTTTATCTCCCGCTTTTCCTTTTCAAGATGTGGGAAGCGAACCATACGGCGGCAGACCAGTTTTATGCGGAAGCGCTGACGGCTTATGCGCAAGCGCCGATGGATCAATTTCTTTACTTGTCTTCGTATCCGTTTGCGGCCACGCGCGAGATTGGCGAGATGCCGGCCTGGATTTATTACCAGGTGCCGGTTGGCCTGGCGCCAAACCCATCGCTGGAAAGAATGTTTGTGCTCGGGTTGCTCTCTCACGCGCGCGAATCGATTCAGAACCCGGACGCCGCCAAATCCGGAGGCCGCTTTTCAGACAACAGCCAGGTCTTCATGGCTTTGAGCCGGCTCGAGCCCTTGATCGCCAATTCTCTGCCTGATCTGGGGCCACAGTTGGCGGAGGCAAAAGGAAATATGGCTTCGCTTTTGACGCAGCCGGAACAGCAGCGCACGAGCGACATATTGACTGATCCGCCAAAGCGATCTTTCGATGAAACGATCGAGAGTGGTGACCGAAGCGCCGACGCCGCGCAGCGCGAGGCCGTGATTGCTATCGCGGTGCTCAACGCCGCGGAAACTGAGAGTCTCGAAAAACTCGAAGCCGCGGGCTTGAAGATTGATGACGTCGAACTGCGTAAAAAGATCATGAGTCTCGTTTACTTTTATCGCGCGCAGAAAGTAATTAAGGAAAAGAGGATCGACGAAGCGCGAAAGTTGGCAGCCAAAGTGGAAGAACCAGATCAACGCGCGTATCTCTATGCTCAAATTGCCACCGAGTCTCTGAAGCAAACCAAGGTTGATACTGAAGTGCGCGAGATGCTGGAAGAGGTGCTGCAGGCGGTGGCGAAGGCGCCAAACTCGGAAGTTAAAGTGCGGGCGATGCTGGTCGTGGTGCATATCTACAGCACCATTGATCCCAATCGCGCGGTGGCGCTGCTTGGCGACGTGGTAACGACGATCAACCACGTCGAATCGGTCGACCTCTCGAGCGATAGGATCAGCAAGCGAGTCGAAGGCAAGGCCTTTGGGACCTATCGCTTACTAGCAACGTCCGGCTTCAGTCCGGAAATCGTTTTTCGCGAGATGGGAAAGTTGGATTTTGACGGCACGCTCTATGTCGCCGGCAACCTGAGCGATAAGTCTCTGCGCGCTCTGACTTCGCTGTCCCTCGCTGACCAGTGCATCAAAGATCTGCCGCCACCGCCGAAGCCAAACAAATCTGCGGCTCCGAAGCCGTAGTTGTGGTCCGGCTGCGTCGAGCTCAAATGCGACACGAATGGAAACTCCGCTGACCCCAATTGATTTCGCCCGTCGCGCGCGCAAGCTCTATGGAGATCGCGAAGCAGTTGTCGATGGCGACCTGCGGCTGACCTACGATCAGTTCTTTAGAAGGTGCGATCGGTGGTCGGCGACTCTGCAGCAACTCGGCGTCCGGCAAGGCGACCGCGTCGCTTACATTGCGCCAAATACTCACGCGCAACTTGAATCGTTTTACGCAGTGCCGCAGATTGGCGCGGTGCTGGTGCCGATCAACTACCGGCTGACTCCCGATGATTTCGTTTATCTAGTCAATCACAGCGGCGCCCGAGTCATCTGCGCGCATGCTGATTACCTCGAAGCTATCGACGGCATTCGGCCTCAATTGCGAGCGGTGGAGCATTTTGTTTCGCTGGCCGGCGCGCGAGCCGATTGGCTTGATTATGAGAATCTGGTGGCAGCGGGCACGGAAAATTTTGAGCGGCCGGTTATCGAGGAAAACGATCTGCTCACGATCAACTACACCAGCGGCACGACCTCGCGGCCCAAGGGCGTGATGATTACCCATCGCAATGCTTACATGAATTCCGTCGGTACGCTGGTGCATGAACACATGTCGTGCGCGGACAGGTATCTCTGGACCTTGCCGATGTTTCATGCCAACGGCTGGACCTTTGTCTGGACTGTAACGGCAGCCGGCGCCACTCACATCTGCTTGCCAAAAGTCGATCCGCGTCGAGTCTTTGAAATGATCGACAAAGAGCGAATCACGATGTTGTGCGCCGCTCCCACGGTACTGATTAGTCTCGCGAATGCCGAAGCATCAGTGCGAAGCAACGCCCGCTGCGGAGTTCGCGTGCTCACCGCCGGCGCTCCGCCGGCCGCGTCAACGATCGAGCGCCTGGAAGGCGAATTAGGGTGGACGGTGACGCAGGTTTATGGATTGACTGAGACGACTCCCTTCATCACGGTTTGCGAGCCGCGAGCGGAGCATGAACCGCTTTCCATCTCAGAGCGCGCAATTATCAAAGCCCGTCAGGGAGTTGAATTGATCACTTCCGGCGAGACAACCGTGGTCGACGATCAAGGCGCACAGGTGCCGCGCGACGGCGAGACGGTCGGAGAGATCGTGGTGCGTGGTAACGTGGTGATGCGGGGTTATTATAACGACCCGGATGCGACTGCCGAGGCAATGCGCAATGGTTGGTTCCACACCGGAGATGCAGCGGTCATTCATCCGGACGGCTACATCGAAATTCGCGATCGCCTGAAGGACGTAATTATCAGTGGCGGAGAAAATATTTCCTCAGTCGAAGTCGAGGGGGTTTTGCTACGGCATCCGGCGGTGCAAGAGGTGGCGATCGTCGGTCTTCCTGACGAGCGTTGGGGCGAGGCCCCGCATGCTTTTGTAGTTCTCAAATCCGGTGCAATTGCGGCGGAAGCTGAGCTACGCGAGTTTGCTCGTGAGCATCTGGCCCACTTCAAGGCTCCGCATCGGGTGAACTTTGTTTTGGAATTGCCGAAGACGGCAACCGGCAAGATCCAAAAATACGTTTTGCGTGGCGGCCGCAGCGCAATTGCAAAGCAGTGACACAAAATAAGTTTGCCGCGCGCAGGGTCAGTGTGATAAATGCGTGCGGATTCGAAGACTGACAAGGAGAAAACCTAATGGCAAGAAGCGTAGCGGGAGTAATCGTTGGTTACCTGGTGATGTTCATGCTGCAGTTTGCTGCTTTCATGACCATCTACACCGTGGAGGGTGCGAACTGGTCATTCAAGCCGGGCTCGTTCCATGCGTCGACGCGATGGACCGTAATGCAATTCACCGTGATTCTCGTTACCGCCGTGATCGGCGGATTAGTTTGCGCATTAATCTCAAAAGGCGGCAAGGCTCCGCTGGTGTTGGCTGTCGTCGCTCTCGCGATCGGCTTCACACTGGGAGCGGTGCATATCGCCACCCAGCCGGCCGATACTCATGAATTGAGGACCGCAAGCGTACCGAACCTCGAAGCGATGACCAAAGCGAGGCATCCAACGTGGGTGATTTTCGCGGGGCCGATTATCGCGGCGATTGGTATTGGTATTGGCGGGAAATTGAAGCGCCGTTCTTAATCTCGGAGAAGCAAAGATGGCTAGATCGATTATCGCCGTCATCGCGAGTTATGTCGCGATGTTCGTGCTGGCATTCATTGGGTTCACTTGCGCATATCTCATTGTCGGTTCCGACGCGGCATTCAAGCCGGGCATCTACGAAGCATCGACGAGCTGGATTGGAATCGCGTTCGTTATCAATGTCGTCGTGGCGATTATCGGTGGGTTTATCTGCGCCTTGATCGCGAAGGGTGGAAGAGCGCCGTTAGCGTTGGCGATACTGGCGGTGGTCCTGGGACTAGTAGTGGCGTTTGCCGACATGAATAAAGGAAAGAATAATGCGGGTATGGTTCGCACCGCGAACACGCCAAGCATGGAAGCGGTCCAGAAAGCGTTCTGGCCCATCTGGGTGCCGTTTACTTTTCCGCTTACCAGCGCGATAGGAATTTTGATTGGCGGAAAATTGAAGCGGCGAGATTAGATCATGTTTCAGAAGCCCGCGCGTGAGCAAGGGCTACGTTGCCCTCCCTCACGGTCGGGCTTCTGACACGAACCGTAATCAAAAAGGCGAGTGCGGAGGTATCGGCACTCGCCTTTAAAACTTTGGTGGGGATGAGAGGACTTGAACCTCCACGATGTCACCATCACAGGCTTCTGAGACCTGCGCGTCTGCCAGTTCCGCCACATCCCCGCGGAAATTGACTATACGAACCGTAGTTCGAAAGTGTCAAACCGTGCGGGGCCCGCGGGTTCTACGTTGATTCGCTGCGCGTCAAAGCGTGTTCGGAACGAGCGGTTCAACCACGAAGACACAAAGAGCACTAAGTTTCGCTACCTGAAACCGCTTTGTGTTCTTCGCGTCCTGGTGGTCGATATCTAACCTGAGTTATCTGTATCGCCAGCTCCCACTGCGATAGCGCCCGCGATTGTTCAGGTACATCGTTCGATTCATTACGTGGCGACGATTCCAATAGTCACCCATGTCGTATCGACGACGATATCCGACTCGGTTGCCGCGCGCGACAAAAATACCATTCCGCCAAACACCCACCGTCCGATTCGGCCCGCGACCATCCCAACGACCATCGCGTGCGTCATGGCCGTTAACGAAGACGCTGGACTTTCTTTCCAGGCCTCTTCCTCTGCCACGTCCCTGCGCGAACGCTGACGTTGATAACAGACATAACGTCAGAGTGACGAATGCAATTCTTAATGCTGTGATTCTCATAAAGACTTCTCCTCCTGCTGCAAAAAGTGGGGAGAGTGATCGTGGCTTACCTCAACCAGATTCCGACACGAACCCGACTGCGTCGATAGCGCGGCCGATACTCGTTGGAGCGGTAACTATACGTAGGGTTGGCCCACGAGTACGTGTATCGATTAGCAAAGTACGGCTGTGAGTACCGATACGAATAGTATGGCGACGAATAATACGGTTCTGTGTATCCGTAGCCGTTCGAGTAGTACGTGTTGTAGTACGACTGAGGATACCCGTACGTGGACGTTCGATAGGTGTAACTCTGGTACCTCGGTCGCGTTTGATAAATCACAGACGACTGCGGTTGATAGATGACGATGCGGCTTCGATGCCATCTCCTCTGCGCGAATGCGCTGACCGGCGCCAATGCCAAAACAATCAAAGCCAACATCGCAGCGCGTTTCATAACTGAAGAATTCAATTTATTCATAGTGCCTCCTGAAAATCCTGTTCGAGGGTTATGAGGAGAGCGCAGGTGAATTATAGCGAAGCATGTTAGCCTTCGGCTTGCGGCATTGTTATAGTTGAGTTTCAGCGCGCGATCAACCTCAGATTTATGCCCGTCGGCACTTCAATAACAACGCTTTCGGAGCGCTTGGAGAACGTGCGCAGTCGCATCGGATCGTGCGCGGAGCGGTGCAAACGATCACCCGACGACATCACGCTGGTCACGGTGAGCAAGACACATCCGGCTGAAGCGATTCGTGAAGCGATCAGTCTGGGCCTGACGGATTTTGGCGAAAACCGGGTCCAGGAAGCGGAGACAAAGATCCCCGTCATTGGCCGCGAAATAGCGAAATGGCATTTGATTGGCCATCTGCAATCAAATAAGGCGCGGCGCGCGGTCGAATTGTTCGATGTTATTCACTCGCTGGATTCCGCGCCGCTGGCGCAGCGATTGGATCGAATGTGTGAAGAAATAAATCGCGCGACCTTGCCCGTGCTGATTCAAGTTGATCTCGGCCACGAAGCGACTAAGACGGGCGTGGCTGAAGGAGAACTTCCGGAAGTAGTCAGCACAGTTCAGGGATGCCATAGATTGCAGTTGATCGGTCTAATGACGCTGCCGCCTTTCTTTGAGAGTTCGGAGGGCGTCCGTCCATATTTTCGCCGGTTGCGTGAGTTGCGAGATGAGTTACGAACCAGCGGAGCGTTTGGCGATCGACGCGGGGAGTTATCGATGGGTATGACTCACGATTTCGAAATCGCGATCGAAGAAGGCGCAACGATCGTGCGCGTAGGGACGGCGATTTTTGGAGAGCGGGATTGATACAACAGGACTGCTGATTCCCTCTCCCTTTGGGAGAGGGCCAAACGATGATTGCTCTAGCCTTAATCTACTTTTTCCTTCGTTGGGCCATCACGGCTATGGTCGCCGCCGGGATCCTGCTGATCATTCTGCGGGCCGTCTTCGATTACAGAGACGTAAATCCGTTTACCTGGCACGCGCGCAATGTTCGTCGCGCAACCGATCCTGTCCTCGCCCCGGCGCGAGCGATCCTGCGTGGGTTCAGGCTCGATACCAAAGCGGCCCCTTTCATAGTTGTCATTCTCATGATCATTGCAGGGGTTCTAATCGTCCAAATTGCCGGGGCGTCTCTTAACACGATCGCAGGTGTGCTCTATGCCGTGACGAGTCACCGACGCGACACGCCGGTTGGAATCATCGGCTATCTATTGTTTGGTGCTCTTGGGCTCTATACGCTGGCAATCTTTGTGCGAATCATTTTTTCGTGGGTGGGCATGAGCTATGCAAATCGGTTCATGCGCCTGATCGTGCGTCTGACCGAACCGTTGCTTCGGCCACTGCAACGCATGATTCCACGGGTCGGGATGTTTGATATTTCTCCGCTGATCGCATTTCTTATCATTTGGGTGTGTCAATCTGCGGTCGCTGCCACGCTGCTGCGAGCCTGGCCGGTCCAGTTTTTCTGAGAATGGCGTTGCCATAGCGTGGATCACCCTCCGCCTGTTTACGATTTCCGATTTACCAACTAATATTAGCTGCCGCGTGGGCCAACTACATGAAGATGAGCACGCCATTACCCTGAGCGTGCGGGTTGTGCCCCGCGCCTCGCGCAGTGAAATCGCCGGTTACCATGACGGCGCGCTGCGAATTCGAGTTGCCGCGTCGCCCGTCGAAGGCGCCGCGAATCGCGAGCTGATAAAGTTTTTGTCGAAGAGCTTCAGGGTGCCGCAAAGCGCGGTAACAATAATCTCGGGAAGCAATTCCAGGAACAAGATCGTGCGGATCACAAATCCGAGCGCCGTGATGCTCGAAGAGTTGAGCAAGTTGAAATAGCCACAGAGTCCCCGGATGGATCTGGATACCATTTCTCATTATCGAATTTTGGAGAAGCTCGGCTCGGGCGGGATGGGCGAAGTCTATCTCGCTGAGGACACGAGGCTGGGTCGCAAGATAGCGTTGAAGCTGCTTGCGCAAGAACTTACCAAGAATCGCGATCGCCTGAATCGTTTTGATCAGGAAGCCTATGCGGCGTCAGCGCTTAATCATCCAAACATTCTCACGATCTACGAAATGGGTGACGAGGGAGGTCGTCACTACATCGCTACGGAATTCGTCGATGGCCAGACGCTGCGTACTCGCCTGTCGGGCGCCCCGATGGAAATGCCGGAAGTGCTGAACGTGGCGATTCAAATTGCCGGCGCTCTGGAAGAGGCGCATGCCGCCGCCATCATTCATCGGGACATCAAACCAGAGAACGTGATGATCCGGCGCAATGGTCACGTTAAGGTGCTGGATTTCGGTTTAGCAAAACTAATGGAGCGGCCCGCGGTCGATGAGGCAGACACCGAAGCGGTCACGCGCGCTCTGGTGCAGACGGATGCGGGCATGGTTTTAGGAACCTCGCAGTATATGTCGCCTGAGCAGGCGCGCGGAAAGCCGGTCGATGCGCGCACCGACATTTGGAGTCTCGGGGTCGTGCTTTACGAGATGGCGGCGGGCCGGGCGCCTTTCTCCGGAGAGACCAAGACCGACATCATTGTGGCGATCGCCAAGAATGATCCGCCGCCGCTCGCCCGGTTTGCGCCCAACGCTCCGGCGGAGTTCGAGTGGATTGTCCTCAAGGCGCTGCGTAAGGACGTTGAAGAGCGGTATCAAACTATCAAGGAATTTGAGTCGGATCTGAAGAAGTTGAAACAGCGCATCGAGTTTCAGACTGAGCTGGAGCGGTCGATGGGCCCGGAAGAATACACTGCGGCTTTTAGCGGGCTCGCCGATACCGAGATTCATAGATCGATGCCGCGCGTCAGCACGCGCTCAGTTGCGCGGCCCCCGCTATCGACGTCGGGCCTTGCCGATGTTTCCAAGACACGCGCCTCGAGCGCTGAATACATCGTCGGTGAGATCAAGCGTCACAAAAGAGGTGTGGCAGTTGTTGCCTTTGCAGCGATCGTCGCTGCCGTTGCGATCATCTACTTTTCTTTTTTGCGTGAGCGTAACGTGCTCACTGAAAAAGATACAATCCTGCTCGCCGACTTCACGAATACAACCGGTGATACGGTGTTCGATGAGACTCTAAAACAGGCGTTGGCTTTGCAGCTCGGACAGTCGCCGTTTCTCGACGTCTTCTCGGGCGACCGGGTGCGCGAGTCGTTAAGATTCATGAATCAGGAGCCTGACACGCGAGTGACTCGTCAGGTAGCGAAAAACATCTGCGAGCGCCAGGGAATCAAGGCCATGCTGCTGGGATCGATCTCAGGCGTGGGCTCGCACTACTTGGTTTTGCTTGAGGCGGTAAATTCGAAGACTGGCGACACAATTGCCAGCCAGCAATTTGAAGTTGATGGAAAAGACCAAGTGCTGAAGTCGCTGGGACCGGCAGCCGCGCAGTTGCGCGAAAAGTTGGGAGAGTCCCTCAACATGATTAAGAGCTTTGACAAGCCGGTCGAGAACGTCACTACTTCGTCTTTGGAAGCGTTGCGGCAGTACACCAATGGGGTCGATCTGCATTCGAAAGCCGACTACGAACACGCCATTGAGTTTTATAAGAAGGCGATCCAAAACGATCCTGATTTCGCGAGTGCGCACACGCGTTTAGCGCTTTGCTATAACAACAATCGCCAATATGAATCGGCTCGCCAGGAATACACACGCGCCTATGAGCTTCGCGACCGCGTAAGCGAACGAGAGAAATTCGAAATCCTGGCAAATTATTACGGCGGCGTTACCGGTGAATGGGAACAGCAGATCAAGCAACTTGAAATGTGGAAACAAACCTATCCCCGGGATTGGGAGCCGCTTAATCTTTTGTGCAACAAGTTCACCCTGGTCGGACCGTTTGAGAGAGCTGTGAGCGAGGGTCACGCTGCCACCGATTTGAATCCAAAGCAGGCCCGGGCCTACGTGAATCTGGCTGTTGCCTTCATGGGACAGAATAAGTTTGACGAGGCAATTAAGATTCTGCGCCAGGCCGCTGAGCAGAAACTCGAAAGTGCGAACATGCATCAGCGGCTTTACCACATGGCCTTCGTGCAGGGCGACACCGACACCATGAAAGAGCAGCTCGAGTGGACCCGGACGACCGGCAAAATCGAAGACGGTTTGAATTGGCAAGCGCAGGTCGCGGCCTTTTCCGGCCAGTTGACGAACGCCGATGAGCTGAATGAACGCATGATCAGGATGAACAGTAAGGCTGAC
>DASWQK010000125.1:0-1810 GCA_036403735.1 Pyrinomonadaceae bacterium | reverse complement strand
TTGTCGAAGCTGAACGATCTCGGTGGCGCGCATGGAATCGGCCGCGTCGATTTGGTCGAGAACCGTTTTGTCGGCATGAAATCGCGTGGTGTTTACGAAACACCCGGGGTGACGATCCTTCACGCCGCGCATCGCGCGCTTGAATCGATCACCATGGATCGTGAAGTGATGCACCTGCGCGATTCGCTGGGGGTGAAGTTCGCAGAGAATGTTTACTACGGCTTTTGGTTCGCGCCGGAATTCGATCTGATGCGGAAGATGATCGATGAAACCCAGAAAAACGTGAGCGGCGAGGTAAGGCTGAAGCTTTATCGCGGCAACGTGATCGTGGTCGGCCGTCGCTCGCCGTATTCGCTCTACGATGAGCGGGTGGCGACGTTCGAAGCGGACACCGTCTACAACCAGCGTGACGCGGAAGGCTTTATCAAATTGAACGCGTTGCGATTGAGATTAAGAGGCGGCCAACACAACTGAGACGTCGCCCGCCGGATTGATCGAGGGCGGGCAGTAGCCCGCCTCTAAACGTATCGAAATATATTTTTGCAATGACCGAAATGAAGCAAATCGAAGTCGACAAAATCGGTTCGGCCACCTCGCCGCTCAATCTGCCGCGGACGCTTTCGATCGTGGACGCGAATGGAGCCGCGCGGGCAGGCGACGTCGTGGTCGTGCGCGTGTTAACCGACAACGCAACTTACAATATGTTGGAGTTGCCGACCGGCCGTCTGGCGAAGGTGAATCCGGGTGATGTGCTCGCCGGTGTGCTTGGCCGGCGTCGCGCACTGAAAGGATTTGTCGGTGACGTTCCAGAAACGGTGAAAGCGGGCGATGAGCTTCACTTGTTAAATCTCGGCGGCGTGATCGGAAGTTGCACTGGTCATCATTCGAGTCTCAACGATGCGATCAAGGTCAAGGTCATCGGCCTTGCGGCGAACGGTGGCGGATCGATTAAGAACATAGCTGACGTCGCGCTACCTCTTCGCAAGACCCTGGGCGAAACGGCGCCGTTAATCGTCGTCGCGGGCGCGTGCATGAACAGTGGCAAGACTTACGCGGCGACGGAAATCATTCAACAGGCGACGCGCAATGGATTGCGAGTGGCGGCCGCGAAGCTTTCAGGAATCGCATGCTTGCGCGACACGCTGAACATGGCCGATCACGGAGCAGTGGCGACCGCCAGTTTTCTCGATTGCGGTCTGCCATCGACCGTGGGAGCGGAAGATCTCGCGCCGGTCGCGAAAGCAATCATCGCGCGATTGAATGAGAGCGCGCCGGATTTGATCGTGATCGAATTAGGCGATGGAATCCTCGGCGGTTATTCGGTTGAGTCAGTGTTTGCAGACCACGAGCTCCGCGATGCGATGACGACTTTGATTTTTTGCGCTTCAGATTACGTCGGCGCGTGGGGCGGAATTGAACTGTTCCGGCGACGCGGAATAACCGTTGATTTGATTGCCGGCTCAGTGACCGATTCAAAGATGGGTGAGGATTATATTCAAGACGAATTCGGCGTGCCGGCAGCTAATGCCAGACGCAACGGAGCGAAGTTGTTTGAGATCGTCAGAACCGCCTGCGGTAGCGGGCGGTTGACCGTTGGCGTCGAATAAACTTAGCAAGGAAAGATCACCCGCCCGCTACCGCAGGCGGTTCTGACTTCATGGCAATCAAGATCGCAATCTTCGGTGGCTCGGGTTACGGCGGATCGGAACTGCTGCGCATTCTGCTGCAACATCCGCACGCTGAGATCGCGTTTGTCACCGCGAACGAGCACGCCGGCAAAGGCGTGAGCGATGTTCATAAGAACTTGCTC
>DASWQK010000124.1:0-4229 GCA_036403735.1 Pyrinomonadaceae bacterium | reverse complement strand
AATTCCCAGGCCGCCCACCACGATCCCCAGGATGCCGGCGATGATCTTCTTGTCGGCGCCTGCTCGTTGCCAATCCTCCGCCGCCGGTGGCTGTGCATACATCGCAGTTGGCGGCTGAATAGGTTGATAGGCTGGTTCGTAGGGAGGCGCGTAATCAGTCTGCTGAGCACTCGCTCGGGTACCGATCAGCGGCAAGGTCGCATAACATTGGGAGCAGAGCTGCGCGAAGTCTTCATTCTGCGTGCCGCATTTGGTACAGAAGACTGCCATGATCGTGAATAGGGCGAAGCCAATAAGATCGGCGGACAAGCGCAGATGCGCGCCGATAACTCCAGCGCCTCAGAAACCCAAATCGTTTCTGAACCTCTCGCTTGCCCGCCGACCGCGTGTCGCTGCGAATTAGTGACTGCTAAGCGCGCTTAGTCCGACGCCGAGAATCATCATGATCACATAGATCAGAATAATTACGACCCCGATCCCGATCGCGATGAAGCTGAACATCTTCGCTTTCTTCGAAGCATCCTGCGCACCCGCGACGTCGCCTGCTTGCGCCTTGTTGTTAACTTGTGCGGCAAAAATGATTGCTGGGATCGCCAGCGGCCAGCAACAGAAGATCGAAATGATTGCCGGCACCATATAGTTTGGTACGGTTGCCGAGCCTCCTCCAGCCGGGGGCGGGGTCCAATTCTGCGACATGTTTAGTCTCCTAAGTTTTTGAGTTTTGTAACTGTGGTCTTTTCTTCGAGAAACGATTGAAGTGGCCTTGGCGGATTCTCGCTACCAGCGAACGAGCGGGCCCACTTGTTTAATGACACGAACTCTAAACGATTTACAGGATTGCATCGAAAACAGCGAAGCATAACTAACAAAAGACACGCTTAATTGTCAATGTAATCGAAAAAATAAACCTGGGCCGGCGCGGCAGAACAGCCTCTAATCAGATGAAACGATGGTTTGACTGGCGAAAGGAAAATCGGAGATAGTCTGAACGCTACGATTCTTCAACGTTTTGTGAGAAGACCTTTTCAGAGGCGTTAGCCCGCAAGATTCAATAAATGCTTAAAGTCATGAATATAGCCGGAGCGCGCCCGAATTTTATGAAAATCGCGCCGATCGTCGCCGCCATGAAGCGACGCGCGTCTGAGTTTCAACCTCTGGTTGTGCATACCGGTCAACACTATGACGAAGCGATGTCCGAAGCTTTTTTTCGCGACCTGGATTTGCCGCGCCCAGACGTGCACCTGGGCGTTGGCTCAGGCAGTCACGCAGCCCAGACCGCCGCGGTGATGCAGGCGTTTGAGCCGGTTGTCATAAAAGAAAAACCGGATTGGGTCGTGGTGGTGGGCGATGTCAATTCAACACTCGCATGCGCGATCGTCTGCGCGAAGTTGCACGTCAAGGTTGCACACGTCGAAGCCGGCCTGCGCAGTCGAGATAGATCGATGCCAGAGGAGATCAATCGGCTGCTGACGGATCAAATCGCGGACTTGCTGTTGACGCCTTCACGGGACGGCGACGCTAATTTGCGCGCCGAAGGAATCCCGGAAGCACGCGTTCGATTCGTCGGCAACGTCATGATCGATTCGCTGATGACGCAGCTCGACCGGGCTCGCCAGTCGAGCGTGCTAAAGACGCTTGAGCTCCAGGAAAAAAGTTATGCGGTGCTAACGCTGCATCGCCCCTCGAATGTAGATGAGCAGACGGCCTTTATTCGCATCCTCGATGCGCTGGAGCTGATCTCTGAACGCCTGCCGATTGTTTTTCCGGCCCATCCACGTACGCGCAAGATGATTGACGAACTCGGCCTTGGACCCCGAGTCCAAAGCATTAAGGATCTTCGCGTAGTCGATCCGATTGGGTATTTGGATTTTTTGCGACTCACAAGTTGCGCGCGGCTCGTCCTCACTGATTCCGGTGGTATCCAGGAGGAAACTACGGTGCTGGGGATTCCGTGCATCACGCTGCGTGAGAATACTGAGCGGCCGATAACCGTCGAAATGGGAACCAACACGATCGCCGGAACTGATACGAATAAGATCGTCGCCGCGGCAACTCGCGCGTTAGATAACCCCTTGCCGGGTTCTAATGTACGCATACCGGAATTCTGGGACGGGCGTACGGCTGATCGAATTCTCGATGCGCTCGTGTCAGAAGCCCGACCGTAAGGGAGGGCCTCGCTTCGGCAGCAGCCCTTGCTTACGCGCGGGCTTCTGACACGCATTGCCCTTTCTTCCTTTCCCCTTTAACCTTTTTCTCTTGAAACTCATATCCACGACCAGGCGAGTGCTGCGCGGCGAGGTCAGCCCTCGTCTGGCGGCGCTCGAGGCCGCGCGGCGCATCCGCACGCTTAACGAACGCCGGCGCGAACGGGCGCAGCTGGCGGAACTCGATCGGCAACCGGCGCGCTTGCGCGAAGAGTTCGCGCGCATTCGCGCGTCGGATCTGCTTGCTCATTTTCGATCGCGAGTAAAACCGAAATTTCTTCCCGGGTTCCAGGACGTCACCCGATCCGCGGAACTCCAGCAAAAACTTTTTCCGCAGCCAACCGCGCAGCTAATCGATCAAGCGCGAAGGATTGTTAAAGAACATTGCTGGCCGCTTCTGGGGTTTGGTGAAAAGTGTTTTGGCAAAGAAGCGATCGAGTGGAACCGGGATCCACTCTCGGGATTCAATTGGCCGCTTGATTACCACGCGGACCTCAATTTGATCCGCAAAGATGGCTCAGACGCGCGCGTGGTGTGGGAGCTGAATCGGCTATCGCATTTCATCACCCTCGGTCGCGCATACGCGGTAACGAATGACGTTACCTTCAGTAAGGAGTTCTTTCAGCAGCTCAATAATTGGCGGGCGCAGAACCCGACGGCGCGAGGCGTCAATTGGAACTGCGCGATGGAAGTGGCGCTGCGCGCTATTAATTTACTGGCCGCGTTCCAATTATTTTTGCGAGCGCCGGAAATGGATGATCTGGCGTTGAAAGATTTTCTCAAACTATTCGATCATCACGGGGCGCACATTCAACGCAATCTCGAGTTCTCGCACATCGCGAACAGCAATCATTACCTCGCTGACGTAACGGGGTTGCTTTGGCTGGGGGTGATGTTGCCGGAATTGCAGTCAGCAAGCGAATGGCGCGATTTTGGCCTGCGCGAACTCTTGCGAGAGATGGACCAGCAGCTCTGCCCTGACGGCGCAGACAATGAAGCTTCAACCGGCTACCATCGTTTGAAGGCCGAGATGTTCCTCTATTCGTTCGTGCTGTGTCATCTGAATGGAATCGATATTGATGAAAAATACTGGGGCAAGCTGCGCGCGATGATCGATTATGTGCGCGCCTACATTCGACCTGACGGATATGCACCGCTGCTCGGCGATTCAGACAGCGGACAGCTCTTACCGGTGGTGCGACGACGCGGCGACGATCATTCGTACCTGCTGGCAGTAGGCGCGGCAGTTTTTCAGGAACCTCGTTTCAAGATTCTGGGTACGCAGGCCTCCGGCATGCAGCACGCCGGAGGCCTGCGTACCCAGGAAGAGCTGCTCTGGATTCTCGGTGAAAACGGCGTTCGCGATTACGAAGCGTTAACGCCAGCTGGCGAGCCGGCTTCGCAATCTTTTCCCGATGCCGGCACGTATGTGCTTCGCGATGATGATTTGTATTTGCTTTTCAGTGCGAGCGAAAGCGGCATCAAAGGCCGCGGCTCGCACGGCCACAATGATGCGTTGAGCATCGAAGTCTCGGCCGGTGGCGCCGCCTTTATCGTCGATCCAGGTACTTACATTTACACGAGCAATTTGCGAGAGCGCCACCTGTTTCGATCGACCGCCTATCACTCGACCGTGCAGGTCGATGGACAGGAACAGAATACGACGGACGAAGCGATGCCTTTCATTATCGGCAACGAAGCACGTCCTCGAGTGCTCAGCTGGGAAACGAATGCGGAGGCCGACACAATAGTCGCCGAGCATTATGGCTACGGACGCTTCTCACCTCCCGTGACGCATCGCCGGACAGTTCGATTCGATAAAGGCAGACGCTTTTGGATTATTGAAGACGAACTAACGGGTGAAGGAACTCATGAATTTTCATTTCGCTTTCACGTCGCGCCGGGTGTTGACGCGAAAGTTCGTCCTGATGGAACGGTCGAGCTGGACGATAAGATTAGCAGCGCTCGATTATTAGTCTCGTGTCAGAAGCCCGACCGTGAGGGAGGGCACCCTGGGGAGAAGGC
>DASWQK010000123.1:0-6166 GCA_036403735.1 Pyrinomonadaceae bacterium | reverse complement strand
TAATCCTGATATCGATGTCTCTCCACTTCATCGAAAAACTCGCGCGTGCCGAATTCGTGCTGCGACCCGTAGACCGCGCCGGCGGGATCGCTGCCCCATTGTTCGAGCGCTCGCTGTTTGTCTTCACTATGGGCCATGTCTTACTGCGAGAGGGATAAATACTCATCTATCACCCGTTGCGCGTTTTGCTTCCAAGTATGTCGTTCGATCGCCGCGTGTCGCGCCGCCGCGCCCAGACGTTCACGCAAGTCGCGTGATCCACTCAATCGCAGAATCGCATCAGCCAACTCCCGCGCACTGCCGGGCTCGACCAGTAACGCGGTTTCATTCTCAACCAATACTTCGCCAATCTGGCCCAGCCGGCTCGCCACGATTGCCTTTCCCGTCGCCATATATTCGAACAGCTTGGTCGGCGAGCCGAAAAACTCACTGCCATCGGTCATCGGCGCATGTGGAGATAACAGCAAGTCGCACGCATCCAATAGCGCCGGCACGCGATGATGCTCTACTTGTCCAACAAAGATCACCTGTTGTCTTAGTCCGGCTTCGGTAATGATTCGCTCGACCTCATCGCGATACATACCGTCGCCCACGAACAGAAAACGGACGCCGCAACCTTCAGGCAGCATCGAGATCGCTTCGGCAAGGGTCAACACGCCATGCCACGGCCCAAACGTTCCCACAAAGCCCGCCAGCGTCTCATCCTCATTGATTCCAAGTTCGCGACGAACAGATTCACCGCCGGCATCGGGTCGGAATTCTTCGACGTCGACTGCGTTGGGATTCACGACGATCTTCTCGCGCGGCACACCAGCGGCGATCAGATTGTTTCGCTCAACCTCAGCGACCACAAAAATGCGCGTGGCGGCTGCAAGATTCAGAAGTTCGCATCGCTCAAGCAAATCGTCCCTCCGCAAACGGCCCCAGTGTTTCGCCATCCAAACCTCAGAGCCGTTGTACTCCAGGAATAGCGGCCGCTTTATGTGCCAGCTCGCTTCGACGCCACTCCAATTGAAGCGACTGTAGCGCTGATAGATGAAGTCGGGCGATTGTTTTTTAATTTCCAGACGAGAGCGGTCCGTAAAAAGCATTCCATTGCAAAGATCGAAGGCGGCGCGCGTGAGACCGAGCGGGTCAGGCTCGATCAAACTCATTGAGACTCGTGACTCATCAAGCCCGGCGAGGTGGTCATTACTAATCAGCAACAGTTGCGCGCCCGATTCGATCGCGCCTTTGATGAAACCAATCGTGTGCGTGCTGGCGCCGCCGGACTGCGTACCCGCGGCGGGAGTCGTCCGCAGATAAGTGATTCGCGGCGCGGCCTCCACACCAGCTCTCAAGTCGAATTCGCCAATATTTCCTGACGCCAGCTCTCTTTCCAATCTGCTTAGATCGCGACGCGCGCGTCTCAAGGTCTGCCAACTCACCAACGCGTCTCGTAAAAATCGAAAGGGCGCGCGCAGGATTACTTGTCCGCGAGTTTCCTGTCGGCTGGCGCCGTGCGAATCAAACAGCACTACCCGCCCGGCGCCCGCCGATGCGCCAAACAGAAGCAGCGCGTTTTGTCCCTGCTGCCAGGCGAGCCGTTCCGTGGCCACCGCAAAAATTTCCGGGCCCAGCGCCCGCACCGCTCGCAGGCGATCTGCCGGCGAAGAGCCGGTGAGTTGGTCACGAGAGATCTTCTCGATAACGGCGCCGGGATGGCTCGTTTGTAGATATTCGGAGGCTTGCTCCGGATTACCGCCAAGCACCAGCAGAACTATCTTCATATCGGGTTTCACTCGTGTGCGTTGGCAGAGCACGTGGCTGGAGAAGCGAGGCCGACCTGGGCCAGCAAGTGCCTGAGTTCGCGGCCGCGCAAGAGAAATATCTCAAGGGGACGCCGGCCGGTCTTCATGCAAAAGTAGACCGCGACGAATAGAAAAATTAACGAGTAGCTGAGGGTCGAAGTTACCGCCGCGCCGCGCGCGCCAAACACCGGCACCAGCGCCACGTTCAGCCCGACGCTCACTGTCAACGTGATCAGCCAGAATACTGGAATCGCCACCGGCAAACCTGTTCCGGTGAAATGCTGAACCAATACAGACTCGACGCCAATGAGGCAAACGCCCGGCAGCAAGATCAGCAGTTGAATCGTGGCATCCGCGAACCGCGCGCCGTAGACAAGCGGCAGCACAAACGACAGGGCGGCGACGGCGACGCACATAATCAGCATCAGGAAAGAAACGTGTCGCGTAACCTGAACCGCAAACTCACCGCTCGGATCTTGTTTGAAAGCCACGCGTGGGAACAGCAGCATGGCGATCACGCCCGGCAACATGGTCAATAGATTGGCGACCTGCGAAGCGACTGCGTAAACGCCCGCTTCGGCCGCACTGCGAAAGTGATTCACAATCAGCAGGTCAACGCGAAAAATCAATATGGCGGCCATCAACGGAATGCAAAACCTGAGACCGTAAGTAATCGCACTTTTGAACAGCTTACCGTTGGGACGAAACGGCGTTCGCTCCTTTTGCCGCGCGATCAGACGAGCGATCACCCAAAGCATGACGGCGCTCAACGCGACGGTGGCCGCGGTATTGAAAGAGACGAGCATCTTCAGCCGGGAATGCAATATCAAGAGCACCACGACCGCATTTATCAACGCCAATGCGGGCGCCATTGCGTCCATAAAATTCAGCTGACGAATCCGATCCATCGCCAGCAGCACATTGAGACCAAGTGCCAACAAAAACTGGAACGGGATCGAGAGGGCCGCGATCAAAATCAGATCCGCGGACACGTCGCCAAACAGGACCGGCTTTAGCTTCGCGAGCATCACCACCAACACGGCAACCAGCGTCCCGACGAACAAAGCAAAGACAATAGCGTTGGCCCACACGGGCGCCAGGGTCCGCCGGTCCTTCGCGATGAAGTAGGTGTTCGCTGAAGTAAGACCCAGACTGCCGATCGACAAAGCCAGCACGATTGTCGTGTTCAGCACTGCCAAAGATCCCAGGCCTTCCGGTCCCAGCCATCGTCCGACGATCACGCCGGAGCCGACGGTGCCCACCAGCATTAGCAGGCGCGTCGCGATTGTCAGCGATACCCCGGAAGCAAAACTTCCGAAGGCGCCCGCCTCAATCGGCGTCATGGCTGCCGGAACAATCTCTGCCGGCGTTGGAATGATCGCTTTATCGCTCATGCGTCTTTCTGTGGCACGTGCATCTTGCGCGTGATTCACGGGCCGCCGCGCCCATGCCGCCTTAATGCTTACCCGCAATCCAATGGTCGTACCACAAACTCAGGTTCAGCAAGCACCACAGGTTCGCGCTCCAATCGCGCACTTCCCGGCGATGTTCGTCCGCCATGCGATTAATAAATTCGTAGTCAAAGAAATTCCGTTTGCGCAAAGACGAATTCAACACTTGCTGAGTGAGCGCTTCGCCTTCGCGGCCGCGAAACCATTCGCGCACCGGCGCGCCAAATCCACGCTTCGGTTTATAGAGGACGTCAGCCGGCAGAACTGATTCAAGCGCGCGCTTCAAAATATGCTTGCCGGTCTGGCCCTTTATTTTCAGTTCGCGCGGCAGGTTGATCGCGTATTCGATCAGATGATGATCGAGAAAAGGCACGCGCGCCTCGACCGAAGTGGCCATCGTGATCTTATCGACCCGCATCAGCAGCAGTTCCGGCAGGCGCAGTTTGAGCTCGAGATAAGTCATGCGCGCCGCGGCGTCAGCGTCAGGGCACGCAGAATCAAACGCTTCCTGGTACTGCCGGACAATGTCAAACGTCGAGGTCCCGTTCCGGTTTGCGCGGGCCTCGCGCGTCAACACGCGTGACTTCATCATTTCATCAAAAACGATCGCGCCGCCCCAGAACAAAGATTCGTTCGCGCCTAAACGCCGCACTAACTCAGACGCCATCCGCTTCTTAAGAACTTTCTGCACCACGGGCTGGGCCAACGCGGCCGCGGCCCGTCGCACGGACGCCGGCGCGCGCTCCGCATGTCGCCAGAAACGATCTTCAATGTCCAGATAAGTGCGAAACCAATCATAACCGGCAAAGATTTCGTCTGACCCTTCGCCGACCTGGACCACAATCGTTCCGGTATCGCGGGCGAGCTTCGAAACGTAGTAGAGCGGAATGCAAACCGGATCGGCAATCGGTTCATCCTGATGAAAAACGAGTTCCGGCAGAAACTTTTGCATGTCTTCGCGGCCAATCATCACTTCATGATGGTCCGTGCCGAAACGTTTCGAGATTGCGCGCGCTGACTCCATCTCGTTCAGCTCTTGACAATCTTCAAAGCCGACCGTAAAAGTGCGCACCGGTTGGGTCATTAACTCCGACATGAGCGCTACGTTCGCCGACGAATCAACGCCGCCGGAAAGAAAGACTCCGAACGGCACATCGGCCATCATGCGCTTGCGGATTGAATCGCGCAGCAGATTCAAAATGTTCTGCTCGTGTTCGCGTTCGCTGATGTGGGCGCGGGATTGGACTGGCAAGGCGTCCCAATATTGTTTGAGCCGAACCTCACCCTCTCGATCGATCACCAGCATATGACCCGCGGGAATTTTGTGAATGTCCTGGAAAAGCGTCTGCGGCGCCGGCGTGGTTACAAAGGTGAGGTAGTGAGAGAGAGCTTCTTCATTGATTTCCGGTGTCACTGCCGGGTGTTGCAGCAGCGCCTTGATTTCAGACGCAAACATGAAGCGGCCATTGTGTTGATAGTAGTAGAGCGGTTTCACGCCCGCGCGATCGCGCGCCAACACGAGGCGCTCGCGATCGGCGTCCCACAAGGCAATTGCGAAATCACCTTCAATCTCGTTAACAAAGTCGAGGCCGCGCTCTTCATAAAGATGCAGGATAGTCTCTGAATCCGTGCGCGAGGCGTAAAGGTGGCCCTTTGCTTCCAGTGATTCGCGCAGCGCTGCGTGGTTATAAATCTCGCCGTTGAAAACCAACCACACGCGATCCGTGCAACCGCGCATCGGCTGATGACCGGCGGGCGAAAGATCGATGATCGACAATCTGCGAAAACCAAAACCGCCGCGGGCGTCGTCAAAGATCAGATCGCCTGCATCGTCAGGTCCACGATGAGTCATCACGTCGCGCATCGACACGATTAGATCTCGGTCAACGTTGCCGCGCGTGGCGCCGTACTCCCAAACTCCGCAGATGCCGCACATACTTAGATTTCAGATCTCAAATTTGAAATTTCAGATCGTGTCAGAAGCCTGACCATTAGGGAGGGCAAGCCGCCCGACCAAGCCTTTGCTTACGCGCGGGCTTCCGACACCATCTCATTCACACCCAGCTTTAGGAGTCTGTCGGAAAAAAGAGCTTGGTGACTTTTGGGAAAAACTTTTGGCCCACATTTGCCTTCTAACGAGTTTTTCAATCGCGTCGAATGGTTTTTGTACCCCCAATTTTCGCGATTTTTGATTTTTCCGACAGACTCCTTTAGCTGGGTGCCGAGAAAGTAAGAATACGTTTCGAAACCGCTTTAGCGGTTTCAATCAAGACCAGAAAACCGTTGAAACGGTTATTGATCAGTCGATCATTACCGGTCACCCAGCTAAAGTTGGGTGTGAATGACATAACCATGGTGTTCATTAGAGTTGCATCAAGCCGGAAGCAGGTTCACGACCGCCCGTCGTCCACCTTCATCTTCCTCGCTCTTGATTGGTATCAAGGCAAATTTCATTTCCAAAGGCGCCGCGGCTCTCAGCGCCCAACATACCGAAACCGACGGTTCCTTTTGCCCATAATCGTGTGACGAAAACTGAGATTCCAATATCGGCTCGATCGAGCCGGGTTGCCCGTCCTCACGGGGCTGACCCGAGACTAATAATCGAGCGCTGCTAATCTTATCGTACAGCTCGACCGTTCCATCAGGACGAACTTTCGCGTCAACGCCCGGCGCGACGTGAAAGCGAAACGAAAATTCGTGAGTTCCTTCACCCGTCAGTTCATCTTCAATCATCCAAAAGCGTCGGAGTTTATCGAATCGAACTGTCCGGCGATGCGTCACGGGATGTGACAAGCGCGCGTAGCCATAATGCTCAGCGACTATTGTGTCGGCCTCCGCACTCGTTTCCCAGCTGAGCACTCGAGGACGTGCTTCGTTGCCGATAATGAAAGGCATCGCTTCGTCCGTCGTATTCTGTTCCTGTCC
>DASWQK010000122.1:0-4751 GCA_036403735.1 Pyrinomonadaceae bacterium | reverse complement strand
AGAAGGACCGTCAGATTAACACTGGCGTCTTCAATCCGCGGAAAACGTAAGTCCTGGGGGACGAGCCAGACGATCGCGTTCACGCCCCAGAACGCCAACAGCAAGCCCAGCGCGCTCCCGGTCAGCGACAGCAGCAGATTATCTATTATCAGCTGGCGCAAAAGCTGCCAACGTGACGCGCCCAGGGCTGCCCGAACAGCCAGTTCACGATTCCGGGTGGTGGCGCGCGCGAGCATTAGGTTGGCGACATTGCCGCACGCGATCAGGAGGACGAGACCAACAGCTCCCAATAGAATGAGCAGCGGCAGTCGCGAGTCACCGACAAGAGTCTCGCGCAAGGTTGCGAGGCGCACGCTCCAGTTTGAATCCGCCTCCGGATACTGGCTGGCTAGTCGCGCGGAGATGGCCTGCATTTCGGCTTCGGCTTGTGGTAGCGTTACATTCGGTCTAAGCCGCGCGACTGTGTCAAAGTAACGACTAGCTCGCAGTTGCATTTCGCCGGAGTCCTGCGCCAACGGAGTCCACGCTTCCGCGTAAGCTGGCAGCTTGAATTCCGGCGGCATTACCCCGACGACAGTGACGCGACCCTGGCTAACTGCGAGCGTCTTCGCGACGATGTTGGGGTCGCCGCCGAAGCGGCGCTGCCACAGTCTATGACTCAGGATGATAACGTTGCTGCCGGTTTTGAATTCTTCCGAGGCGAAAGCGCGACCCAGCATTGGCTGGGCTCCGAGGGTGCTAAGGAACTCGTCAGTCACGCGCGCTGCCGGAATCAACTCTGACTCCTCGCCCTCGAGCAGCGTAATGGGTCCCCCTGAATAGGCTGCCAGAGTCGTGAACGATTGGCTTTGGCGCTTCCAGTCGAAGAAATCGGCCGGTGATACGGAGGGTATCGTTTCGCCAGTCTTGCCGTTCTGGTTCTTTATGACGACCAGCTTGTCCGATTCAGGAAACGGCAGCGACCGCAACAATACAGCTTGAACCAGGCTGAAGATTGCTGTATTCGCACCGATACCGAGCGCCAGTGTGATTACCACGAGCGCGGTGAAGCCAGGATGCTTCAACAAACTTCTGATACTGTAACGAAGATCTTTCAGCAAATTCATCGTTGCCTCCTATTCACATCTAAGCGCCTCGAGCGGATCAACTCGCGTCGCGCGCCACGCGGGTATGAAACAAGCGAGCAGGGCAACCAGTGACAGCAACGCAGCGATCGAAATAAACGTCATCGGATCCTTCGCAGTCACCCCGAACAGCAAAGTCGCCAGCAGTCGAGTCAAAGCCAATGCCCCAACCATTCCCAGGCCCAATCCGATCAAAACCAGCATGACGCCCTGCTTGACGATCAGCGCCAGCACGTCACGCGTCTGCGCGCCGAGCGCCATGCGGATTCCGATCTCGTTCGTGCGTTGGGCCACCGAATAACTCATCACACCGTATAGGCCGATGATGGTCAGCACGAGAGCAACCGCCGCAAAAATTGAGAGCAGCGTCGTATTAAAGCGCGGCGCGGCCACCGATGCAGAGATGTATTCCTCCATCGTCTTGATGCTGAAGACAGGTAGTTCCTGATCCATTGATCTCACTTCGTGGTTGACGCTACTGATTAGCGAGTGCGGATCGTTGCTGCTCTTTACCACGACGATCAATTGGGTAAACGGTACCTGCGACTGCGGCATGTAATAGGCGGGTTTTGGCTCAGAGTTAAGCGCCCGGTTCCGAACGTCGGCGACGACTCCGATGATTTCGCGCATTACAGATTTGTCGTCATCGTAAGTGCTAATCCCCGGCTTAATCCGCTTGCCAATCGCGTTCTCACCGGGAAAATATTGCCGCGCGAAACTTTCAGTGACGATAATCACCGGAGTTGATTTGTGTTCATCGCGCTGCTCGAAATCTCTTCCCTTGATGATGGGAATACCCATCGTGCGAAAGTAATTCGGCTCAGTGACGAACATGTCGGCGGAGGGTTCGTCTTTAGGCGCCACCGGCCGGCCGTCGATCTCAAAAGAAATGCTGAAGCGATCGCCGCTTAGCGGCAGTGGTAGAACCGCGCTGGCGGATTGCACGCCGGGAAGCGAGCCAAGGCGCGCGGTCAGATCGCCGTAAAACCGCGCCTGCTTTTCTGATGAATAACGCACCTCAGGTAACGACACGTTAAATGTCAGAATGTTTTGCGGCTGTAAGCCCGGACTGACATGTTGTAACCGCCAAAGGCTTTGAATCAGTAGCCCCGCGCCGACCAACAACACAACCGCAATGGCCAATTCAGCCACGACCAGCACGCCACGAACTCGATTTTTTCTCGCCCCGCCACCGGCGCCGCGACCTTCTTTCAAAGACTCAGTCAATTCGGTCTTCGACAAATGGAGCGCCGGCACCAGACCGAAAACCAGGCCGGTCAAAACTGAAACCCCGAGGGTGAATCCGAGCACACGCCAATCCATTCCCACCTGGATCGCGCGGGGAATGTCCTTCTTGCCCAGCGCGATCAATAAGTCCGACCACCACACTGCGAGAGCGAGACCGAGCAGCCCACCGGCGAACGAGAGCAACACACTCTCAGTCAGTAATTGCCGCACGACGCGTATCCGGCTGGCGCCCAGCGCGGACCGCACGGCCATTTCCTTGTGACGCGTCATCGCTCGAGCGAGCAGGAGATTCGCGACGTTGGCGCACGCGATCAAGAGCACACAAGCCACCGCGCCGAGCAGGATGAGCAACGCCGGCCGCACATCTCCAACTAAAGCTCGCAGTGCCGATTCCACGCGAGTGCCTTTATGCGTATTGGTGTCGGGATACTGTTGCTCCAGTCTTCCCGCAATCGTATCGACCTCGGCCTGTGCCTGAGTTTCACTTACGCCGGGCTTGAGGCGTGCGATCACGTGAAGGAAATGCGCGCCCCGTTGACTGGTTATCGGCGAAGTGCCGGAGGCGTCGTCCGCGATTGTGGTCCAAAGATCGAGCGGTTCATTTTGAATTGGAAACTCAAACCCGTGCGGCATCACTCCGACCACGGTGTAGATCTTACCGTCGAGCGTGATCGGATGATTCAGCACGCTCGGGTCTGAATTGAAGCGAGTGGCGAACAGCCGCTCGCTCAGCACTACCACGCGACCGGTTTCGGTGGGCTTGTCTTCGTCGGGAAGAAATGCTCGGCCCAGCAAAGGCGCTGTTCCCAGCACCGAAAACAGATCGGCAGTTACGACGCTGCCCTGCAGATGAACCGGCTCGCTGCCACCCGTCATGATGAAGTCGTTATCGTGATACGCGGCCAGATGTTCGAAGACATGGTTCTGCTCGTGCAGATCAAAAAAGTTCGGATAAGAATAAGAACCGCGCACCACCCCGCGCGTCTGATCCTGCTCAAAGACAGACATCAAAGCGTCAGAGTTAGGGTAAGGCAGTGGCCGCAACAAGACCGCGTTGACGACACTGAAGATGGCGGTGTTCGCCCCAATTCCCAGCGCGAGCGCAATCGTCGCCATGACGCTGACGCTCGGCGACTTCAAAAGCATGCGCAATCCATAGCGAATATCCTGCCAGATTGTTCCCATCTTCTTTTTCCTTCCTATTCGTACCTGAGTGCGATCAGCGGATCGACTTTGGTGGCGCGCCGCGCCGGGATGAAACAGGCCAGCAACGCCACGATGATCAAACCCACTGAGACGATAGTAAAAGTTGCGAGATCGGTCGGCACAACCTCGAACAAAAGGCTCCGCATCGCGCGCGTGACGGCGTAAGCGCCGCCCACTCCAATGGCCGCGCCGATGAAAGCCAACGACAATCCATTTCTCAGCACCAGCTTCAGCACGTCATTCGCCTGCGCGCCCAGCGCCATGCGGAGACCAATCTCCTGGGTCCGCTGCACGACCGCATAGCTGGTGACGCCGTAAATACCCATCGCGGCCAACAACAGCGCCGCGGTCCCAAAAACTGCGAAGATCACCAGACTAAAGCGTTGCTGATCCAAAGATGAAGAGAAGATCTCATCCAGTGTGCGAAATTTGAGCGGCAGTTGCGGGTCGAGCGATCTGACTGCCTCGCGCATCGCCGGAACCAACGCTGCAGACTCGACCTGACCTCGCACCACAATGGTCGTGCTCGATGATGGTAAACGCTGCAGTGCGTTCCCATAGATTGTCGGGTTAATCGGCACATCGACACCGTAATCGTGCACGTCACCCACCACGCCGACGACATGCAGCAGGCGCAAATCACCATCCATGTTTCCGAATTGAATTGTTTGACCAATCGGATCTTCGTTCGGCCAATACCGGAGCGCGATTGATTGGCTGACAACTGCCGAATTAGGCGAGTTCGGCTGATCGGTAGAATCGAAAACACGGCCGTGCAACAACGGGATCTTCATCGCGACAAAATAGCCCGAGCTGGCCAGGCGGTACTCCGCATGGCCCTTTCTTGCGGGGTCGTTGCCGATCAGGAAAGTTCCGTCAGCCCCGCCACCAGTCAACGGCAAACTATCAATGCAGCCGGCGGCCACGACGCCCGGAGTCGCGCTCAGATGCTCGAGCAGTTGTTTCTGAAACAGTCTCTGACGCGCTTCTTCCGCGCTCAGTTGAACATTGGTATCGGGAGCGACTCCCTGCTCCAGCAAGCGCTTGTACGACTGCATGAACTCTTGATAACGCTCTTCGTCCATGCGCGGGTTGGGTAACGATAATTCCATGGCCACGGCGCTCTCGGTGCGAAAGCCGGGATCAATTCTGAGCAGGCGATAAAAGCTCTTT
>DASWQK010000121.1:0-2528 GCA_036403735.1 Pyrinomonadaceae bacterium | reverse complement strand
GAGCAATACGTTTTGATCGATCCGCGCGCGATGAGCAAAGTCATGATGGGCGTCACGACTGAGATTACCGGCGAAGGTGAATCCATCGCTCCGGTCAACGATCGAATTCTCAAAGAGCAGGAGGACTTCAATCGACGCTTCAATCTCACGGTTGATTGGCGGACACTCGGCGAGTACTTCAAACGCCTGGACAAACAGGGCGCGGGAGTAAACCTCGGGACCTTTGTCGGCGCGACCCAGGTGCGCGAGTACGTGATCGGATACGACGATCGTCCGCCCACCGCGGCCGAACTCGAGCAAATGAAGAAGCTGGTCGCCGATGCAATGAAGGACGGCGCTTTGGGAGTTTCGACCTCGCTGCAATACGTACCCGCACGCTTTGCCAGGACTGCTGAGATCGTCGAGTTGGCCAAAGTCGCGCATCAATATGGCGGCATCTACATCACGCATCAACGCAGCGAGGCGAACGCCATCGACGATTCAATGAAAGAAGTATTCGAGATTGCCCGCCGCGCTCACATTCCCGCTGAAATCTGGCATTTCAAAACTGCTTATAAGAAAAACTGGGGCCGCATGCCTGAGATGCTCTCGCGCATTGCCGCTGCGCGACGAGAGGGATTGAAGATTACCGCGGACGTGTATCCATACGTGGCCGGCAGTACTTCGTTGAGTGCGTGCCTGCCTCCGTGGGCGTTGGCAGGCGGCACGGATCGAATGGTCGCGCGTTTGAAAGACACGACCACACGTGAACGGCTAAAAAAGGAAATAACCACGGACTCGAAAGATTGGGAGAACATATATCTCGGTAGCGGCGGACCGGGCGGAATCCTGATTGGATCAGTCGTCAATCGCGAGCTTGAAAGCTGGCAAGGCAAGCGGCTCTCTGAAATTGCATCTGCGCAGAAGAAAGATCCCCTGGATGCTCTCTTCGATTTCATCATCGCGGATCATGGACAGACGGGCGCGATCTTTTTCATGATGCAGGAGAGCGACATGCAAGCAGCTCTGAAATCTCCGTTCGTCAGCATCTGCACTGACAGCGGTGCGCGCGCGACCGACGGACCACTTGCCGGATCGAAATCGCATCCACGCGGCTGGGGCAGCTATCCAAGAATTCTCGGCAGGTACGTGCGCGATGAACATCTGATGCCGCTTGAGCTGGCGATTCACAAGATGACCGGCTTGCCCGCGTCGAATGTCGGATTGAAACAGCGAGGATTAATTCGCGAAGGCTACTTTGCCGACATCACGATCTTCGATCCAAATACCGTGATCGATCGCGCCACGTTTGAAGAACCGAATCAATATCCGGTAGGGATCAACTATGTGATCGTGAACGGAAAGATCGAAGTTGATAACGGCAAGCGAACGCCGGCCAACACGGGCCGAGTGCTTCGCGGGCCGGGATACAAGTGGTGGTGATTAGAGCGCGCGTTGCGCTTATGGGAGCGCACGTTTCGCGTTACTAGCGAATGGTCGTGCGACATCTCCGCGTTTATAAGTTGTCGTCCGGCAGCGAATCCACAATCTTCCGAAACTGATCTTCGCTGAAGGCCTTCAATGTCTCAGTGCTGACATTACCCTGTGCACCGAGGCTGAGCATGGCCTTCGCGTACGTTTCATCGTCCGGAGCTTCGATTACGCAGACGAGATCATAGCGACCCATCGTCGAATAGGTTTCTTTGATGTCCACTCCTGCCTTCTTGAAGGCTTGCCGGCCGGCGTCGAGCCGCCCCGGACTACCTTTGATTGCAGAAATACCTTTTTCCGTCCACTTCAGCAGTGCAATATAGGTTGGCATGGTGTTCTCCTTGTTCTTAGGTGTCAGAAGCCCGACCGTCAGGGAGGGCAACTTTGGTTACTTGCCCTCCCTGACGGTCGGGCTTCTGATACTAGATTTTAATAATGATGTTCTTCCGGTACAACAGCCACATCAGAAACAGCCACAAAAGAATAAACGAGATCGCGAACCCGAGCGAAGCATTGTCCGGCGCCAGCCATGACGCGAACGCGTGGTTGTAAATCCAGCTTTGCAGCGCCAGCGGCGAGCCGCCCGGCTTCGTCACGTGGATCAATCTTTCAAAGCTGCCCATAAAGCCGCTGGTCATTCCCATCAAGCGCGCCATCACTCCCGTGCCTACAAATAAGACAATTGCGTTGACACCAAAGATCACAAATGGCTTCGTCCACGCTTTATAGCCCTTGATATCGATCAGCCAATAACACAGCGCCAGAAATTGGAGCCCGAGCCCGGCGGTAAAGAACACATACGAACTCGTCCACAGTGACTTGTTGATTGGGAACCACGGATTCCAACACCAGCCGACAATCATGCAGCCAATGCCGGCCACGAACATCAGCGCGACTTTTTCGATCGGCGTTTTATCTCTGGCTCGAATCAGGTTGCCGGTCAGAATTCCAAACAGCGTCGTTCCGACTGCGCCCATTGTGCTTAAGAGTCCTTCAGGATCGTAAACAATTCCCTGCTTCCAAATATGTGGGCCAAAAACTTTGCGATCGATAATTGA